>JAHDGP010000422.1 GCA_020627525.1 Bacteroidota bacterium | reverse complement strand
TTTAACTCTTTATATGTAAATTTTTTATCCTCAAATACAAGTCCAATTTTATCATTGCTAATTTCAACTTGTTTCTCAAACAATTCGATTATCGTTTTTTCTTTTGGATAACTTGCCGCTGTATCATTAAATTCATATAATATTTTGTTTCTTTCTTCTTCCGTTAAGTAGGAAACATCTCTAACAGCTGTTTCTGAATCTTCTACAAAATTTGTTAACAAATTCTCTAAATGTGAAAATATTTTTTCTACAAAAATAGCATTGTATATATCGGTATTGTACGAAACATTTAGCTCTAAGCCCTCTTTGTTTTCTCTAAAAATTAAAGTTAAATCAAACTGAACAGTTTCAAACTCCAAAGGAAATTCATATAAATCAAAGCCATTTGTTTCTGATTCAAAATTTATATTGTTCAGTTGCTTTTGATTTTGTAAAACCACCATTACATCAAACAAGGCAGATCGACTCGAATCCTTTTTCAACTCCAACTTTTCAATCAATTTATCAAATGGATAAGATTGATTTTCGTAAGCTTTTACTAATACATTTTTTTCTCTTTCAAGTAAGCTCTTAAAACTTTCTTCCCCCTCAATTTTAGTTCGAATTGCCAATGTATTCAGATACAATCCTATTTGATTTTCCAAATCTGGATGCTCTCGTCCTGCTATTGGTGTGCCCAAAACAATATCCGATTGACTAGAATAGCGATACAACAAAGCATTTACACCTGCCATTATTGTCATAAACAGGGTCGCTTCATTTCTTTCAGAAAAGGCATTCAACTTATCCAAAAAGGTGTGTGAATATTGATGAGTTAGTGTCGCCCCATTAAATGTCTGAATGATCGGACGCGGCTTGTAAGAAGGCAATTCTAATACTGGAATATTTCCAGAAAACTGATTCAACCAGTAGGTTTCTGCTTGTTGAAATTTCTCATTTTCCAAATTATCATTCAACCAAAAAGCATAATCTTTATATTGTATTGGCAACTCATCAAGTGTTACTGTTTCACCTTTTAGTAGTGAATTATAAATTTTAACCAATTCAGCAATCAAAATTTCTTGAGACCATCCATCACTTATCAAATGATGTTGAGACAAAAAGAAAACAGCTTCTTGCTCACTGAGCATTAACAAGCTTGCTCTTAACAATGGTCCTTTTTCTAAATCAAATGATAAATTATTTGCTGCAAATAAGTAATTCGATACGGCTTTTGATTGATCTTTCTTTTTAGTAAAATCTTTTCTTTCTAATTTGAAACTACGCTCTTTAATAGTATGAACGATTTGACTTACTATTCCTAAATCATTTGGTTGGAATGTCGTTCTTAATATTTCATGTCGTTCAATTAGTATCAAAAAACTCTGCTCTATTAAATCTGCATTTATTTGACCAACTAACTTAATGGCTGAGGGCATATTATAGGCCAAATCTCCACCTTCCAATTGACTTAACAACCACAATCGGTTTTGAGATGCTGTTAATGGATAAGCAGTTTGCAATGGTGCTTTTCGTATTGCTTGATATTCGGATTCTTTAAGGTTTTTGCTTAAAGCCTTTATTGTTGGGTTTGTAAAAAATGCTTTAAATGAAAGACTTTTTCCCAATTGTTTATAGATTCGATTAATTATCTGAGCTACTATTAAACTATTGCCTCCCAACTCAAAAAAATCATCCGTTACTCCAATTTTCTCTAAATCCAATACTTCTTCCCAGATAGCAACAAGTGCTTTTTCCGTAGCACTGTCCGCAGGTTTGTAAACACTTCTGATCAAATCCTGTTCTTCAATTTCAGGCAATGATTTTCTATCTATTTTTCCATTTGGCGTAAGCGGTATTTTTTCTAGCTCAATTATATATGATGGAACCATATAATCAGGAAGTAGCTGCTTAAGGTTTAAACGCAGACTTTGTTTATCTATTTGATTTTGACAAACTATATAAGAGACCAACACTTTCTTGCTTTGCTGTTCTTTTACAATAGTTACTGCCTCTAAAATTCCATCTTGCTTTAATAAAGAATGATCAATCTCTCCTAATTCTATTCGGTAGCCACGCAACTTTATTTGGTGGTCTTTTCTTCCTATGAATTCTATGTTTCCATCTTCCAAAAGCCTTACCAAGTCTCCTGTTAGATACATTTTTTCTCCATCAACAAAAGGATTGGCAATGAATTTTTCTGCGGTTAGGCTTGGGCGATTCCAGTATCCAGAGGATAATCCAGAACCAGATATACCTAATTCACCAACAACACCTTCAGGCTGTAATTGCAATGCCTTTGATACTATATAAAAGGAGGTATTGTTAACTGGTTTACCAATTGGAATTGATTTTTCAAAAGAATTTTCTATTCGATAGCAACTGCTATAAGTCGTATCTTCGGATGGTCCGTACAAATTCCGCACCTCTATTTTTTCCAAAGAAAGACTGTGACTCAAGCTCACAGGGATTGGCTCACCCGCCATATTTATGGCAACTGCTCCTTCAAATGTTTCTCCGTCATTTGATAATGTTTGGATCACAGATGGAACCGTATTTATCAATACTTGTTTATCATCTTTTAAGTATTTGGGTATTGCCAAACCATTTGGTAAGATTCTAACTGACTTACCTACGCACAATGGGTAGAACAATTCATATACCGACAAATCGAAACAATGTGAAGTTACTGCATACATTGTATTAAAAGGAGTGTTTGCAAATTCTTCTTTTGCCCAGCACAACATTGACACTGCATTTGTATGACTTAGCATTACCCCTTTTGGTTTTCCTGTCGAACCTGATGTGTAAATAATATAGGCTAAATCTGTAGGGTCGATTTTTATTGAAATGTTTTTATTTAAACACGCTTCTCTTTCTTCAAAATATTTTGCTAAGAAATTTTTGTCCAATATTGTTTTACAAGTACTGTCTTTTTCGATAAACTTTATGCGATCTTCTGGATATTGAGGATCTATTGGGACATAGGCGGCACCTGTTTTTAGAACAGCCAATAAAGCCATTGGCAACCACTCACTTCGGTCTAGTTTAACGCCTACTCTATCGCCTTTTGATATTTTACTATTTTCAATTAAATAGGTTGCAAGACCGTTAATTTCATCCTGTAACTTTTTGTAATTAATTTGATTTTTATCAGATACTATTGCAATCGCACCTGGCGTCTTCTTCGCTTGATCTTCAATTAAATCAGTTATTGATTTTCCATTTAAATAACTTGTTGCGCTCTTATCTAAGCTTGCTAAAATTTGATTTTTCTGTAAATTACTCAATAGCTCTAAGGAGTCGATTTTTGCTTTTGGCTTCTTAGAAATTTCCTTTAGCAATGTATCAAAATTGTTCACCAACCTGGTACTAAATGCATCATTATAAATAGCTGTATTGTAATTTAATAACAATTCTAATCCATAAGATTGTTCTTCAAAATT
>JAHDGP010000421.1 GCA_020627525.1 Bacteroidota bacterium | reverse complement strand
TCACTTTTTAAATTAACATGAATGTTTTTCTCCCTTTCTATATCTTGGTTTAATAATTCTACAGCTCGAATGACATTGTAATGATAATAGCTTTTTTTACTGGTAAATCGCTTTTTTTGAATATGTACAAATGCAGATTTATCCAAAACTAATTGCTCCGTTATTTTTGTTGGATTTAAAAATACGAGCATTAACACATTCAGTATTATCCCTATCAAAGCTGAAACGATGGAAAATGATTGTTGTATGAACAAGTTGTACAAAAACATTCCATTGGAAAACAAAAAAAGAAATAGAATAAGCAAATACAATTTATGGTGATTTTTTTCATGAACAATCTCAATGGAATCATTTGAGATTGTATTAATTTTAATATTAGAACCTCCAGGTAAAGGAGGGAATTGACTTTCTATATTCATCAGTTCAAAGTTGTTTAAACCCAAACGCAATATTTGATAAAAGCATCGTTTAACTTACATTCTATTTTTGATATTCAACAAAAGTATGATCTTCACCACTTAACTCCTCTTCAATTATTTTTGAAATTATTTTCCAATCTCCACGAGCCAATCCTGCTCCAATTGCAGGATAGCCAATTCTAGTTCCTGAAAATTGTTCTTTTACTATTTTGAATACTTTCCTTAAAGCTTCGTAATCTGCTTTTACACCAGTGCCTCTCCAATGAAATTGAGTATAGCCATTAACAACTATCAATTTTCCACTTTGAGTTTTCGACTCCGCCCAACTAATTGTACCCAGTTTTGATTGCTCTCCTTTCTCAGTATTTAAATCCGCTTCATATGCTTCTGGAAACTTTTGTTTAATTGTTTTTGCAATTCCAGCACCCATCGTACAAAAACAGTTACAACCATGAATTATTAAATCAAATTCACCCTCAATCGCTAACTTTATTAAATCGCCCTTTGTTTTTTTCATAGTTGTAAATTTAAATGTAGTTTTCTAAACAACAGGATTTGACTGTATCGCTTCTTCTAATTCGGCTAATAAAGCTCTTGCTTCTTTTACACTGTTTACATTTTTAAAAATCAACATCAAACTTTTATCTGTTTGCTTCATTTGACACCTGCCTTTATAAGCAGCTGACTGAATCATACTCAATACAGAAGAAAAAATTGGCGATTGATAATACGGCGATTGCTGGTTGCTTACAAAGCTGGCTCTTAATACTCCTTTTTTGATGATCATTCTATCAAATCCTAAACGAGTGGCAATCCACTTAAGACGCAAGCCATACATCAACTCATTTACTTCGGGCGGAATCGGTCCAAAACGATCCACCAATCGGTTTTTGTACTGAATCAATTTTTGCTCTGTTTCAATATTGTTCAGCTCACGATAGAGAGATAAACGTTCGTTGGTATTGTTAATATACTTCGGAGGGAAAAGCATTGACAAATCTGTTTCTACCTGACAATCTCTGACAAATTTTTTCTCCTTCGTTAATTGATCTTGAAAGACATCTTTAAAATCACTTTCTTTTAATTCCTGAATAGCCTCATCCAATATTTTCTGATAAGTATCAAAACCAATGTCTGAAATAAAGCCACTTTGTTCACCTCCTAAAATATTTCCCGCTCCTCTAATGTCTAAATCTTTCATCGCAATGTTAAACCCACTTCCCAAATCTGCAAACTGCTCAATGGTTTTTAAACGTTTCCTCGAATCATCGGGCAAACCGTGAATTGGAGGACTGACTAAATAGCAAAAAGCTTTTTTGTTCGACCTTCCAACACGCCCACGCAATTGGTGCAAATCACTCAGTCCAAAATGATGTGCATTGTTTATAATTATAGTATTGGCATTGGGGATGTCTAAGCCTGACTCCACAATATTGGTACAGATCAAAATATCATAAGTTCGCTTCTCAAATTTAATCATTCTATCTTCCAACTGCTTATTATCCATTTGACCATGTGCAACGCCAATATCTATATCAGGACAATATTTTTTAATCATTGTTGCCATATCCATCAAATCTTTTACTCGATTGTGAATAAAGAAAACCTGCCCACCTCTATAAATTTCAAAATAA
Source organism: Bacteroidota bacterium (assembly GCA_020627525.1). Classification (GTDB taxonomy): domain Bacteria; phylum Bacteroidota; class Bacteroidia; order Chitinophagales; family UBA2359; genus JAHDGP01. Next base: position 1,375 of record JAHDGP010000421.1, on the reverse strand, counting down.
ATTGCATCACGTATTTTTTCACCTTTAAAGGTCATCAATTCCGTCGTGATTGGTTGCCTGTTTGGTGGCGGAGTTCTCATAACAGATAAATCTCTTGCACTCATCAATGAAAACTGTAGGGTTCTAGGAATTGGAGTTGCAGTCAAGGTAAGTGTATCGACATTTACTTTTATATTACGCAACTTCTCTTTTGCAGCTACACCAAATTTTTGTTCTTCATCTACAATCAATAGCCCCAAATCTTTAAACTTAATAGACTTGCTCAACAAAGCGTGTGTGCCAATAATTACATGAACTTTGCCTTCTTCAAGTTTTTCAATCGTTTCTCTTTTTTGTTTTGCCGTTTTAAATCGGTTTAAAAAATCAACTTTGCAAGGAAACTCTTTTAATCTTTCCGAAAAAGTTTTGTGATGCTGCATTGCAAGAATGGTAGTTGGCACCAAAACAGCCACTTGTTTATTATCAGCGATTGCCTTTGCAGTGGCACGTACAGCTATTTCTGTTTTGCCAAAACCAACATCTCCACAAACCAGTCTGTCCATCGGATTGATGGCTTCCATATCTTCTTTTACATCTTGTGTAGCTTTGTATTGATCAGGTGTATCTTCATATATAAATGAAGCTTCAAGTTCAGTCTGTAAAAACGAATCAGGTGAAAATGCAAAGCCCTTTGTCGCTTTACGTTTGGCATAAAGCTGAATAAGGTCTTTGGCAATATCCTTAATTTTACGCTTGGTCTTTTGTTTGAGCGTTTCCCAAGACTTAGAACCCAGTTTGTAAATTTTCGGTTTTTTGCCTTCGCCACCAGTAAATTTTGAAATTTTATGTAAGGAATGAATGCTGACAAACAACATGTCCCCATCTTTGTATTCTATTCTTACTGTTTCTTGTAATTTGCCACCGACATCTAAAGTTTGTAAGCCGATAAACTTTCCAACACCATGATCGATGTGTGTAACATAATCTCCTTTGTGAAGCTCCTGCAACAGCTTTACTGATAAGGCATTTTTTTTGGAGAATGATTGCTTTATTTTAAATTTATGGTAACGGTCAAATATTTGATGATCCGTATAACAAGCCAGTTTTAAATCATTGTCAATAAATCCATCATGAATGCCAATTATAATACAGTTGAACTGAACATTTGCTTGTAAGTCGGCAAAAATCTGTTCAAATCTGGTAGCCTGTTTAGGGTTCGAAGTGAAGATGATATTTTGAAGACCCTTTTCAGAATTTTTGCTTAAATCTTCAATCAATAAATCAAAGTTTTTATTGAAAGGAGGTTGTGGTTTAACAGCATACTGAAACTCATTTCCTTTGTAAAGTGATTTTTTTCCAAACTCTATTATCACAAATTCTTCTAAATCTTTCTTTA
>JAHDGP010000028.1:10832-21344 GCA_020627525.1 Bacteroidota bacterium | reverse complement strand
TGTAATTTTCTTTTTATAGACGAAGGTAAATATTATCCTCATCATAATGTGTATTACATAACGCATCCTGACTTAGATGAATTAAAAATTTTAGCTTGTATTCTTATGTCTGATTTTATTAAAGACCAGCTTTCTCAAATTGGAATTAGAATGAATGGAGGATTGCCACGATTTCAATCTCAAACATTAAGAAAATTACGAGTACCTCAACTAACTGAATTAAGCACGTCTGATAGAAAAAAATTAATTGAATCATACCAAAAACGGGATCTGGGTAATATGAACAAAGTCATTGATAAGTACTGTACCCAACATGGTATAAAAGTGATAACCGATAAAGTAATAAAGCTAAAATCAAAGAATAAATTAGAGTTTGTTGTTAAATCTAAAAGTCAGAGTGAAATACAGCCAATACTTTGATGCCGAACGATATTCGCAAACAGTGAAAATGAATACGTAATGGAATTATACAGAAAAAGAAAAAAATACTACTCAAATATATATCCAAGTGACTTGTTTGAAAAGCTGGAATTTGATAAAATTCTGGAAATTTTAGAAGAGCATTGTGAAAGTCAATTGGGAATGGATCAAGTGCGTAAAACTAAAATTTTAACGGACAAAAATCAAATTGAAAAGCAATTGCGCCAAGTTTATGAATTTACAATGATCATAAACAACGAAGCCGTAGAATTTCCTTCCAATAATTTTATCGACCTAAAACAAGAGATGAATATATTGGAGGTGAGAAATACTGTTTTGGAAACCGAACAAGTTTTTCGTATTTACAAGGTTTTGAATACGGTGCATAGCATTCTTTATTTCTTTTTTCAGAAAGATGGAGAAAATCAAGAAATGTATCCCGAACTTGCTAAGCTTGTCGCTAAACTGGAAATTGATAAGGATCTAATAAATGCAATCAAAACTGTAATTGACGAAAATGGCAAGATTAAAAGCTCTGCCTCTCGTGAGTTAACGACTATTCGAAACAATATTGGACACAAATACCAAGAGTTAGATGGTAAATTTAAATCAGCACTAAACAGCTTTAAAAGATCAGGATTCTTAGATGAAACCCTCGAATCTATCAGAAATGGTAGACGGGTTTTGGCTGTTTTATCATCCTACAAAAGAAAAGTAAAAGGTTTGATAATGGACGAAACCGCTTCAGGCAGGGTAACCTTTATCGAACCTGAAGCAACCCTCCAAATCAACAACGAACTATTCGAGTTGCAGCAAGAAGAACGCAGAGAGATTCACAAGATATTGAGAGAACTCAGCGATAAACTACGTCCTTATGTACTTACTTTGAAAGGCTACCAAAAACTTTTGTCAGTTATTGACTTTATTCGAGCAAAGGCAAAACTGGCTATTAGTATGAATGCAGTGATGCCTTTGGTTACCAATGAGCGAGTTATAGAATTGAATTCAGCTTATCATCCATTATTGTATTTATTAAACAAGCAACAAAAAAAGAAAACCATCCCGATTACTCTGCGTTTATCCATTGCCGATCGTTTATTGGTGATCAGTGGTCCCAATGCAGGAGGTAAGTCTGTTACATTGAAAACAGTAGGCTTACTTCAGTTAATGCTGCAAACAGGGATGTTGCTGCCAGTTGAGGAGGGATCTTTAATGAGTTTGTTTGAAAACTTCTTTGCCGATATTGGAGATGAGCAATCACTGGAAAATGATTTGAGTACCTACAGTTCTCGGTTGTTAAATATGAGGTATTTCACAGAACACGCCAATTCAAAAACATTGGTTTTGATAGATGAATTTGGATCGGGAACTGACCCTAAATTTGGAGGAGCGATTGCCGAGTCTGTTTTGGAACAACTAAACCAAAAGAGAGTCTACGGAGTCATTACCACGCATTATTCCAATATCAAAATATTTGCTTCGGAAAATAGAGGTTTGATAAATGGTACTATGAATTTTGACAAGGACAATTTGCGTCCTTTGTACAAATTGGAGGTTGGCAGACCAGGAAGCTCTTTTGCCTTTGAAATAGCGGAGAGTTGCGGTTTGTCTGCGGAAATTTTGAACAGTGCCAAACAAAAAGTAGGTTCTGAATACAAGGAGTTTGATGAATTGTTAAGTTCTTTGCAAAATGAGAAAGCCGTCATTGAAGCCAAGAGAGAAGAAGAAGAAAAAAGAGAAAAAGAGGTCGAGGAAATGATACAGGCTTACAACTTTAAAAGTGGGCAACTGAAAAAGAAAAAACAAAGCATTTTGTTAAAAGCAGAAGAGGAGGCCCTTAATATTGTAAATGCAACCAATAAGAAGTTTGATAAAATGTTATTGGACTGGAGCAATGAGAAAAAGGATAGGGAAGTGGTGCAGCGCATAAAGGAAGAAATTGATCAGGATAGAACAGTAAGAGCGGGGCAAGTTGAAAGGTTAACGGATGCTGTGTTGTTTAGAAAGTCTGCTGGTGTTTTGAAAGAAGGCGCCAATGTTCAACTGAGAAATGGCAATCAAGTGGGAACGGTTTTAGAATTGGACAAAAAAACAGCAGTGGTTGCATTTGGATCATTGAGAACAAAAGTGAAATTGAAAGAACTGGTTGTGGTAAATCGTTCTGTTAAGAAAGAGAAAAGCAAAGTTAAGTACGACACCTTCAAAGCGGCGGTAGAATTTAGCAACAGTATAGATGTTAGGGGAATGAGACGCGACGAAGCACTGAGTGAAGTGGAGGTGTTTTTAGATAAGGCATTGCTGGTAGAAGCAGATTTTCTAAAAATAATTCATGGAAAAGGTGATGGCATTCTCAGAAGATCAATCAGAGATATGCTCAGAAAATACGATGTGGTTAAATCTATAAAAAGCGAAGACCCTCAATACGGAGGTGATGGAATCAGTATTGTTGAGTTGGTTTAATATTTTTGCGAGTATTTAGAACCTATCGACTTCGCTGCTTTAAATCTTCCATTTTTTTGTTCACCCAAATTATGTCAGCGCAATGTTTTTCGTTTTTCAATTTTTCAATAAGACTTGTTAAGTCTATTTTACTACCAAGTTTGAGTTTCATTAACTTCTTAATGTACGAAATAAAATTGCTGTAAATTGTTTTTTGAAACTTTGAAATTTGCTTATTTCTCTTAATCCAAATAGAAAATGCATTTATAGTAGATTGCAAAGGGATGATTTCCTCTAACTCGTAATAAGTTTTTATCAATAGTGTTTTGGTAAATAAATGATAATAGGGATTGTTAAAACTGACAGTATTTAATAATTGTAAAGTTTTATCGTAGTTGTTTTTATTGAATTGCAAAAATGCAGAAGCATAAGTATATGCATTCTCCCTTTCATTCGATTTCAGTTTGGATTGATATTTTTTAATGAAACTCTCAGAAAATTCAACTTGATTGACACGGATTCCCAGTTGACATATATTTAAGTAATCCCATTGCGAAAGATATTTGTTGCTTAGAATTAAATTGTTTTCCAACAGTGTTTTATATAAGTCTAGCAACTTCTCATAATATTTATGTTCTCTTAAGTTTATTTTACCAATGCAATGATTTCTTAGATAGGAGTAAATATTTTTTGCTTCCGTTTCTTCGAAGATATGAACGTTGTCTTCCATTTGTTTGGTTAGAATATTATAATACTCTTCTCCATCTTCATCGACAATCATCTGATAAATCAAATAATAAGTGTGAATAAGTGGGTTGGTTTGAATCAATTCAGAATTTTCTGCATAATCCAAGATTCTTTGTGTAAAAATCGGATTGTACTCAGCTTTCAAAATCATACGATAATTGTGAACCAAGCAAGCATATCTGAGTTTATTGGCGACATAAAATTTATCTAAATATTTTTCAGCTTTTAGAATCAAATCAATATCGCTGTGATTTTCTGAAGAAAACTCAATACTTGCTAATTTGTTTTGAATATTCAATTGATGTTGAAAGTATCTTAGGTTCCTAATTTTGCTCTTGGTAATTTTCTTTTGATGCTTATCAAAAGTGTTTCTGAAGTATTTATTGAGATTTCTATTCTCTTTAGCTTCAAGGAGCAACTCTATTTGAGTTTTTTCATCTTGTTTTAAACTTTGTTGAATGAGAAACTGCTCCAGCAGCTTAGTGAGATCAGACATCAAGTAGCGCATTGCTCCGTCGTCAAATTTTTGCTGGGGATAAAGCTTTTTGTATACTATTTCTCTTTTAAATCTCGTTCCAGAAAAATCAGGGTAGCTTTTTATGCAATACTCATACAATTGTATAAGCGATTTATTTTTATTAAAAAAGGGTGAGGAAACAAGTGCCAGGCACTGTTTTACATCCTTTTTATCAAATGTTTCTAAAATTGATAATAGTTTGCTATTAAACATATTGCTATATTCTGTATCTATAATTGTGAGAATGATGGGAAATGAATAGATTTTCAAAAATCATCCCAACATGATCAAAAACAAAAGATACTATTATTTTTTTAAACGTTAAAATTTTTTATCTGATAAATTGGTACATTTTAAAGTATTTGAGTTTGATTATTTTGATTGATTATCAATCAGTTAAGTTTATTTTTCTGTAGATTAATACCTTGAATACATCCGACAAAGGCTAAAAAGTGTATTTGATTAATGTTTTATCTTGGTGTATCTTGAAAGAGAATTTAGAAATATTGTTCCCAATTAACACTTAGCTTATGATCTTAAAAATAACTAAACTAATCGCTATCAGTTGTTTAACCATCTTTTCGGTTGCAACTTCCTTCGCTCAAATAATAGGCGAAGATGATATCTTAAGAGATATAACTCCAGTAATTGATATAATTGCTATTAAAAATATTCAGTTACAAGCTACAAATGATCTAAACGATCTTGTAGATGATGAAGTAAATGAAATTCATCAAATGTGGCAACAGTCATTAGATGGAAAGATTCTAAGAGATGATACTGAATTAGATAGCACGCCAACAGATATTGATTTGGAAGAAGCCAATATTGAATCAGTTAATACTGATACTGATGATACTGAAAAGTTTGGCAACTCTGAATACGCTTCTGATGATCTAATAGTAGAATATATAGAAAATGAAATAGAATTTTTGGCTTACCCCAATCCTGCTAAAGATTTATTGAATATCAAATTTGAAGATGATGGCTATTTTGAAATCAGTTTATTCAATGTCGTTGGAAAATTGGAAATATATTACCAGTCTTTTGAACAAAACAGTCATATTCTTGATGTTTCTAACCTCTCTGTAGGAATGTATTTGTTACAAATATTTGATGGAACAAATGTTAAGACAAAAAGAATAAACGTCGTAAGATAAAATAATTTATCCCTGCTTAAACTTAAAGCCCATTCTGATTTATCAGAATGGGCTTTTTTATGCTTTGTAAAATAAAATTGTCGGGTAATATTTTGAAAAATATTTTTAATGAGATAATACTCTTTTATGACAAGTGTATTTTTCTGTAAATTTTGTATTTTGTTAAATGATTGATAGTCAATGGTTGTTGTAGAATTTTGGTTTTTATTTAAGTTTAAATTTGTCGATAATTTACATGATGATGTGCTTTTTTTGTATTTGTATAATACTGCTTTGTCGGTTAAATTTACAGAAAGAAAACAAAAAAGATATGAAATCTATTATTATAAAATCAATATTTCCAGCATTAGTGGTTGCACACATTATTGTAAGATTTGCAATGGTAGACGCTGTTGAAATAAGAACATCAAACGGAATAGACAGATCTGATAGAGTTTCAGTTTTAACAGCTGAAATGGAATCTCAAACAGATTATATTAAAGAGCATGAGCATGAAGCGGCTGCAATTGTATTGGCATCTGCTAATTAATGTTTAGGAGCTATTCCTTAATACAAAAAAGAATATAATGATTGAACATGAGAATACTTAATCTCAATATTGTGATGTGTATTGAGAATGATTAACTGAGTATTGATAACAATTCATTCGATACTACCCCAAATTTGTTTAACTCAATAAAAGCTTGCTGAGACGAAGTGATACATATCCCGGCAATCCCTAAACTCTTAGCAGCTTTTATATTTTCCTCCTTGTCATCAATAAAAACCATTTCATTAAAGGCTATTTGAAGTTGTGAAGCAACTTCCTCATAAATATCAAGATTGGGTTTTATCATTCCCATTTCGTGAGAAAGAAATACAAATTCAAATTGTTCGATAACTGGCTGATATTTTTTATTCCAAAATTTTGCGTGAGTCAAGTTTGTATTGCTGAGAACCGCAAGCGTATAATTCCCTTTAAGCCCTTCAATAAGTTGCTGAATATTGTAGACATAATCTAAGAAAATACTATTCCAACCCTTTTCAAATTCTTCAAAAGACAAATTGATTCCGAGCATTTTATTAATATGCAACGCAAAAGCAGATTCGCTTAGCTTACCCTGTTCAAACACCCTTTGTTGAGTATCATAGTAGTATTTTTCTTTTATTTGAGCCACTGGAACATGACTAACTTTTGCCCAGTACTCCAGCGCTTCATTAAAATCAATATTGAAGACAGTATTGCCGAGGTCGAAAATAATTGCTTTGAAAGGTTTCATTTATTTCTGTTGCTTTATTAAAGAATTTCTAAAGCACCTTTACTTTATAATTTAACTTGGTAAGAATTTCTCCTATTTTTTTTCTGTGATCTCCTTGAATAATGATTTCTCCATCTTTCGCAGAGCCACCAACACCGCATTTGCTTTTCAGTGTTTTGGCTAAATCTTTAAGATCATCTTCTGTTCCAATGAATCCTGTTATTAAGCTTACTTGCTTGCCTCTACGCATTTTTTTATCAAGCGCAACTCTGAGCTTTTGTTTCTCAGCAGGCAAAGTTTCAACCTCTTCTTGATCGTCATAATCATAATCGTAATCAGGATTGGTAGAGTAGACTATGCCTTTTCTCTTATTTTTATTTTTGGACATAATATTATGAGTATTTGTTTATCAATGCAGGTATAATTGATTGATAATCAAATTATAATATGCCATTTTTTAGAACAAAGCTTCCATTGCCAATTTTCTGACCCAATTGGTACAATTCTAAAGCATATATACCAGAAGCGTATTCCAATTCTTGAAGCCAAGTTACACAGTAGGTGTCTTTCTTTGAAAAATTCTTAACTGTTTTTTTCATTGTATAATTTAGCATTTGACCATTGTCTGCTAATTCAAATTTTCCAGACCCTGATTTTTCAAGAGATAAAGTAACACCTTCTGGATTTAAAACTCTAATAAATATATCTTGGTTTTCTCCACTTTCCAATGTTTGGTTTGGCAAAATGTCAAAACAAATATTTAACTCGTCCACCTTTCTAGCTATCTCAGTGGTGGTCCTTTTATTGTTTCTTTTTACCTTAACCCCTTGACCAATTATATTGTCAGAAATTAATATTTTAGCCTTGTTAACAATCGAAGTAAGGTTTTCTTTTTCTTCCATTAATTGGCTCTTTTCATCACTCAATTGATTTATTTCTTCTTCAACTATTTTTTTCTCTTCAGACAAAGCCACTTTTGCAGCTACTTCTGTGGTAATGCTGTCTTTTAAGCTTGTATTTGCTTCATTAAGTTTGAAATTATCTTCTTGAAGCATTCGTATCTGAGACATATAGTCTTGTGCTTGTTGTCTCAATTGACTTATCAAAGATTTTGCTTTAGACAATTCTCCTTTACTGATGTTCCCTTTTCTAAGTACCTCATCAATTTCTCTTTTCTGCTCTTCAATTTCAGCCTTTAGACCTTCCATTTTGCCACTCAAGTCTTGATTGTCTTTTTGCACTTGATCCAATTCGGCAATGGTTTCATTGTATTCAACTTGCAACTGATTTTTCTCGGCTTCTAAGTTTAAGCTATGCGCTGATAACTTCTGGTTTTCTTGCTTTGCTTTATAATTATTATAAAAGAAAAATATATTTGCAGCCAGCAATATACCAATTAATAGAATGTAAATCCAGCTAGAACCTCTGCTGTTGCTTTTCTTTGGAGAATTAAATTCTGACATTTTAAATTCGTTTTACTAGTTATAGTGATGAAGTTGTTTATAGTTGAGTTATTAATATATGGGACAAATGACGCTCATATTTAAATTCCTGCACTCTAAACAAGTTCGAAGTTAGGTTTTCTATTTAACGCAATGAAATCGAAATAGTTAAAAGAACAATAGTGGAAAATTTGTAAAATTCTTCGTTTTTTCCTGCTAAATTCGGTGTTAATTAGATCGAATATTACTAATACGCAACAATTTAATAAAAATTATGCAAATATTAGACCAGCAGTATTGGCAAAATAAATACTTAGACAAAAATACAGGTTGGGATATTGGAAATATCAGTACTCCATTGAAAGTTTATATAGATCAAATTAAGGATAAATCTTTGAAAATTTTGATACCAGGAGCTGGAAATGCCTACGAAGCACAATACTTATATATTAATGGATTTCAAAATGTTTTTCTGTTAGATTGGGCAAAAGAGCCTTTGGTTCATTTTCAGGAAAGAGTACCTGATTTTCCCAAAAATCAATTGATTCAAAAAGATTTTTTCGAATACTCCAATGATTTTGATTTAATAATCGAGCAAACCTTCTTTTGCGCCCTTAATCCGTCAAAAAGAGTTGATTATGTAAATCACATGCATCAACTGCTTAAAGACGGTGGAAAGCTGGTCGGATTATTCTTCAACAGAACATTTGAAAAAGAAGGTCCCCCTTTTGGCGGATCAGCCAACGAATACCTAAAATTATTCACTGATCGTTTTAAAATAGCAGTTTTGGAAGAATGCTACAATTCGATAGAGCCAAGAAAAGGTTCTGAATTGTTCTTTATTTTTAAGAAATTAGAACGAAAGCAATCTAAAATTTAGAATTTTGGCGGAGTTCTTGTAAGTCATCACTTCAGTCCAATTATTTTTAGAAATTTTAAACCACTTCTCCAAACAGGTCAAACTCGCTGGCATCGGTAATTTTTACATTGGCGTAATCACCAAGTCTGATGTATTGATCTTTTGCATCGACGTAAACTTCGTTGTCTACTTCTGGAGAATCAAATTCGGTTCTTCCGATAAATTGATCTCCTTCTTTTCGGTCAAACAATACTTTGAAGGTTTTGCCAATTTTAGCTTGATTTAATTCATCAGAAACTTCTTGTTGAACTTCCATAATATAAGCGGCTCTTCTTGACTTTTCTTCAGGTGAAATATTATCTTCAAAGTCGTGGGCACTGGTGTTTTCTTCGTGGGAATATTCGAAAACCCCCAATCTTTCAAATCTCATTTCTTTGATAAACTTGGCTAGTTCTTCTATGTCCTCATCGGTTTCATTTGGAAAACCTACTAACATTGTTGTTCTGATGGCAATTTCTGGTAAAATATTTCTGATGTCTCTGATCAATTTATACGTTTCGTCCTTCGTCGTATTGCGTCGCATATTCAGCAAAACGGGATCACTAACGTGTTGTAAAGGCATATCGAGGTAATTGCAAACCTTATCGCATTTTTTCATCGCCTCAATGATCTCTAAAGGAAATTTATGAGGGTAGGCATAATGCAATCTAATCCAGCCCAATCCTTCTATTTCATTCAACTTGTAAAGCAATTCAGCTAAAGCTCTTTTTTTATAAATATCCAAACCATAATAAGTCAATTCTTGTGCAATCAACATTATTTCTTTCACCCCATTTTTTACCAAGTTTTGAGCTTCTAAAACAATGTTTTCGATGGTTTTGGAAACGTGCTTACCTCGCATCAAAGGAATGGCACAAAAGGAACAGGTTCTATTACATCCTTCAGATATTTTTAAATAGGCGTAATGATTTGGCGTGGTTAGAGAATAGCGTTCTCCAATCAATTCGTGCTTATAATCCGCACCCAATTCTTCCAATAGAAATGGTAAATCCAATGTTCCAAAATAGGCGTCTACTTCAGGAATTTCCTTTTCAAGATCATCTTTATATCTTTGAGACAAACAACCAGTTACATAGAGTTTTTCGATGTCTCCTTCTTTTTTCACCTCTGCATAGTGCAAAATTGTATTGATGGATTCTTCTTTGGCTAAATCAATGAATCCGCAAGTGTTTACAACAACAATATTGGCATCATCATCTTTTTCATAAGCCACCTCTATATCGTTTCCCTGCAATTGAGTAGCTAAGACCTCAGAGTCCACCACATTTTTTGAGCAACCCAAAGTAACAATATTCACCTTATTTGTTTTCGCACCTTTTGTCTTCATAGTGCAAAGATACTTAGAGCATGTTGGATTTAAGAATTTCCGATACGAACAAATTGTCCTTTGCGATCTTTTTATTGTTTTTTAGAATAAAATTTTACCAAGATATTTGTAAAATACTTTTGCCTTTTTCAAAATTATCTATAAAACTATTTTGGATTGTGTTGGGATTATACATATGGTTTTCAGGATCGTTGTAGTCGAGGAGCTTCTTGAAATTTTTCAATTCACTATAAAAACTATCATTTGCAAAGTAATCAAAAAATCCTCTATTCATCCCTTTTCTTTGATAGCCGATTTCTTCAA
>JAHDGP010000028.1:0-10800 GCA_020627525.1 Bacteroidota bacterium | reverse complement strand
CTTGTAATAGTTTAATGTTCCTCCATAACAAAAGCTTTCGTATTGTATTTTTCGCCCATTTTCAATTTCTGATTCATCAACTTGTTTGTACTTATCAAACTCTTTAAGTCCATTATCCCGTTCGAATGCTTTAATTTTTTCACTAAAATTTTTATCAGATTTACTAATAATAAGTTTATAATTTATGTAACCATCTTTTAAATCTTTTAATTTAGGTTTACATAATTCCATTTCTTCATTGGTGCGAAACAATGCGACAAACTCCCAAAATCCATGTACTGATAACTCTGAATAAATCGTTTCTGATAAATTATTTTTATCAATCATCATTGATTCGATCTCTTCTTTTAGAAATATCTGTGAGGATGTTGTTTTAACTGGAGTGAATCTAAAATGTGTTATATCTAGTCCCATATTACGCAATATAAAAAACTACTTTCCTTTTCCCTGGAACAATATCAAAACAGTGTAAACCATTATTTTAAAATCAATGGCAAGAGACATATTTTCAATGTAAATGAGATCGAATTTCATTCTTTGAATCATTTCATCGAGGTTGGAAGCATAGCCGAATTTGACCATTCCCCATGAAGTGATACCAGGTTGTACTTTTTGCAGATGTTTGTATTCAGGAGCTGTTTTTGAAATTTTATCTATGAAAAATTGACGTTCTGGACGAGGGCCGACGAGAGACATTTCACCTTTAAATACATTGTAAAATTGCAGCAATTCATCCAGTCGCCATTTACGCATAGTTTTGCCCCATTTGGTTATTCTATTGTCGTGATCGCTGGAAAGGGCAGGACCATCTTTTTCGGCATCGACATACATAGATCTAAACTTGTACATTTTAAACGGAACACTATTTTTACCGATTCGCTCTTGGCTGTAAACAATTGGACCATCAGAAGAAAATTTTACTCTAATGGCTATAAAAATATAAATTGGAATTAGTACAATCATTGCAGAAAGAGAGCAAACAATATCAAGCAATCTTTTTATCTTTTTTTGCCAAACAGGCATCAAGTCTGGGTAGATTTCGATAAGGGCAGCACCTAAAACGTGACTCATTTTTACTGATCCCGATAATATATCATACATATCAGGAATCATTTTTATGACCAATTTTTTATCCGCCAGCATATTTAAAATCTCATTGATTCTATGGTGTTCAGAGGTTTCTATTGCTAAGATAACTTCATCAATTTTATCTCTTTCAATGATGTTGTTAATATCGTCCACTCTGCCAAGTTCGGGGATGTAATTGCTAAGTTTTGAATTTGAATTTCCATTTATATTTATAAAACCAATAAAATTATAGCCAAGTGAGGGACGCATTTTTTCAATCTCTAAATACAGTTTTTGCGCCCTTTCATTTCCACCTATAAGCAAAGTTCTGTAGGCAACTTTGCCAGATTGCAATTGACGATTGGCAATGGTTAGGATGATAAATCTTAAGATAAAGGTCAATGAAAAATGAATGGTAAACAAAGCCATTATCAATTTGTAATAAGACTTATAATTGGCAATTATATCGTTGAGTAGTAATCCAAAAAAGATAATTATCACACCAATGGAGGAGAGTAAGAGCGTCCAAAAAAGTTCGTAGATACGAGATTTGCGGTAGATATCAGTGTAAGTACCTGCAATAAAATACAGCATCAGCCAACCGATTGGGATAATCGCAATTCCTAAGATTAATTTAGAATCATAATAAAAGGAAAAATCGAAAGGAATATTTTCAATAAATATTTTTCTAAAGGTATAAAAGAGCAACCAAGCCAATGTAGCTGTTAAAAAATCAGCTAAAACATAAAGAGCAAGTCCTAATCGCTTTTTTTCCTGCATAAAAAAATCTAAAAACTGTAAAGTTTGGGAGTCTAATTAATTTCTAAACTACGTATCAATTTTATATTGTCAAAACAGACCTGCCCTGTTTCCATTGATTCTGGAAGAACATTGAGAAATCCAAATTCGACACCTGAGCCACCAGCAGCAAATTGAGCGATTGGTGTTAGGTTAATGTAGATTTTGTTCCAATCTTCTGATTCTAAAATTGTCAAAATTACATTGAAAAATGGTGTGCCATCACCATCTAATCCTGCAACATAAAAATCAAAATCTACTGAATTTCTATAGTCAAGTTCTACATAAGTCTTAACAGTAGGAATCAGATCAAAGGATGCAATTGTTCCAAGTTGTAAATTTGAATTCACATTTGGATCATCATTGGCAACCAGATTAACGCAACCTGCATAACTCCCTTCAAAGACATCTGCTCCATTATTTGTTCGTGTAAAACTGGCATATTCCTCAAACTTGACTTCAAAGTTGTTATTATCTTCAAAATCATTGTTCATCATAACTCTTGTAGAGTCAATGTAGGTGAATACAGGTAAAACTGTATCTACTTCGGTAGCCGTAAAATTTTCATAAACAGTGAAAAAGTCATAAAAAGGGTAACGTTGAAGATTATAGCTCAAACCATCAGCTTTTATACCTGCTTGCATAGTTATTTTAACGTCTCCTTCGTCTAATATTGGCACAGTGACAGGCAATTCAAAAACACCAATTTGTTGATCATTGGCAAACAACCAAACGTGCGTGATTTTGCTAGATTTACTACCATATTGTGTACTCGTTACATCGACAGTTGCGGATGGAATATGGACGTAGGATGGAATAATTTCATCTTTTCCATCACATCCAAAGGCTAAAAGTATTAAGCAAAAGAAAAATATGTAAAAGTGTAAATGACGCATTAAAAATAGGTTTGTGTGTAATCATCAAGATAAAAAACGGCACATTTATAACAAAGGTAGCTTAATAAATAAGAAATGTAGCTTTATACAATTGCTTGAGCATGCGAATTTGACAAAACTTTGTTTATTTTCAAAGCCAAATCAAGAGCATCTTTTCCATCTTCTAAACTTACTTGAACGGGAGCATTGTGTAAAATGCTGTTTTTAAAGGCTTTAAGTTCCATTTCGATGGCGTTTACCTCTGGCGGAGTGGGGATGTCAAAACTAATATATTTGATTGTTTCTTCTTGTTTATTTTTAATTTCAAATGAGGGAGTTTCACCAATGGGTTCGTCTGTCAAACGAACAATTTCTGACTTTCGACCTAAAAAATCCAGGCTTAAATAGGCTGAGGGTTGAAAAATACGCATTTTACGCATATTTTTTACAGATAGTCTGCTTGCAGTAATATTTGCAACACAGCCCTTTTTAAAACTCAAACGAGCATTGACGATATCAGCTTCTTGGCTTATCAAAGCAACACCACTTGCTTGAATATCGACTATTTCATCATTGACTGCTTTCAATATTAAATCAAGATCGTGAATCATTAAATCCAAGACTACCGAAACATCCGTTCCTCTGGGATTGAACTGTGCAAGCCGATGGGTTTCGATAAATAAAGGTTGTGTAATCTTGTCTTTTACAGATAAAAAAGCAGGATTAAAGCGCTCAACATGGCCAATTTGACCAATTAGGTTCTTTTTTTTAGCCAATTCACATATTTCTGTGGCTTCCGAACTGTTTTGTGCTATTGGTTTTTCAATAAAAAAATGTTTGCCCTTAGCAATACAATTCATGGCATATTGGTAATGAAAAGGAGTAGGAGTTACAATATCTAAAGCCTGAGCAGCTTCAATTAGCTCATCAGCCTTTTTAAAAAAGGGTACTTCAAACTTTTCAGAAATTTGCTTAGCGCTGTCACAATCTGAATCATAAAATCCAACTAAATCAATCTCATCAATAGATTTTAGCAGTTTGAGATGAATTTTTCCTAGGTGACCTGCCCCAATAAGTCCTACTTTTAGCATTCTTTTTTTTTGCAAATTTACAAAGAAGATACGCTACGAACAGAGTCAATAGAAAAAATAAAAAGTTTTTACATTTAATCCTATTTATATGGATGGAAAACCTCTGGAAAAATGCTCGCAACCTTCCTATAGGAAGAAGGCACCTAAAAATATTTTTATTTTCCAAAAAAAATCAATGGAAATTTTTAAAAAGGCTGGAATAAACAAAAATTACGTGAAGAAAAACGGTAAAAAGACTGACGATACAATCCCAATCAGATTTATCATAAAGTTATGAAATTTTACATTGCTATGTCTCGGATTTTGAATGCACCGTCAGTCAGTTCTTTTCAGACGTCAAAAATGACCGAAAGTCTTTTACTTTTACATTAATTAACGGTTAAAAACAAATTTCGTTTTAAAACCATTGCATTTTTAGTTTAATATATTTTTTAAATACAGATAATCAACAAAGTATAATATCTTCAATGAAATACTGTTTGTTTGAGGCGAATTGATGGTATTTTCTAAATTATTGAAAAAGGCTGCTTCAACATTTGTTCCACTTGTAATTATGTTGTTTTTCCAATTCAAATTTAACTCACTTCCAGGAGCAAACTGCCATTTAAAGTTTGTATCAATAGTAAATGCATTGAAATTTGTATTGTGCATTGATACATTATCCTCATCTAATCCAGTATAATTTGAATCATACAAATAGCCATCTTGTCCCAAAATTTTATATGCGCTGTAATCAGCGACAGACCAGTAATGTCTTAGTCTAAATGTCAATCCCATTTTATTGTTAAATGTGTAGACGGTAGAGAGCGTGTTTATATAAGAGGTAACATCTCTTACTCCATATATTGTTTCACCTGGATGTTCTTCAACATCACTGTTTACGTAACCAAAGCCATTATTGGTTTTATTTCTTGATATTTCATAAACAATTAAACATTGTGAGTTTAGCCTGAATCGTGGAGATAAGGAAAAATTAAAGTCAGATCTATCAAAATCAGCATATTCTGCAAAATTATTATGGTTAAATCTGAAATCAACTGCCAACTTTTTTCTGTAATCAGATGAAATCCAGCCACCATAATTAAACTGTTCATTTACTGTATGGAAACGAGAAAGGTCTGCAACTCTTGGTTCAAAATAATCATAGGTTTTGGTTGGTTGGAAATAACAAAATACTCCACTAGCCAAAAAGTTTTTCCAAAAAACATTCATACTAGGGTTGACACCAAAATTAGTAAATTTGTTTGGCGCGTATAACCTTGAGTATTCTGACCAAAGATTAAATCGCATTCTGTTGATTTTCCAGAAAGGCTTGAAGATTGTGTAAGATCCGTAGGCAAAAGTGGAACGTTCATTATTATTGAAAAGAAAACCTAAGTCGTTGCGATCATAAGTATCACTTTCAACATTGAAGCCAACACCATAATTTAAGGCACCACTAATTTTACCGAGTTCTAAACTGTATTTATGACCAAGATCGGTTTCGTCTTTGTGATATAGTTGACTCAATGAGAAATTACCTGAAACCTCATATTTATTATCTTTGTCTTTTAAGCTAAATTCTGTTCCAGTAACATTGGCATCGTAGGTGTCGCCTTTTCTAAAAACATTTGTATTTATCAAAGAGATATAAGAGTTGTTTTTCAAAGCCTGATCAATGACAAAAATATTGTAGTTGGTCAAAGGATTTGTCATAACTTCACGAACCTTGTTCCCTTCGAGGTCCGAAACGATTGCTTTAGATTCGCCAACTACTGCATTAAAAAGTCCAATACCTGTATTTTTGTTTGTCCTGCCCGAAATTTTAGTGGCATTGAGTAACCTGGTTGTTGTTGGGTTGAAAGTCACTTCTTCGTTTTCAGAAAGATCATCGTGAATATTCCAAAAGTCAACAGGTCGTCCACCGATCCTTCTTGAATAGAAAAGGTTTCCCTTTTGAAAAAGCTCAACACCTTCCGTGAAAAATTGTCTATTTTCGTCGAAGCGAATTTCAAATGGCGAAAGATTTAAAACTTGATTGTCAGAAAGAACTTGCGAGAAATCTGGAATCAAAGTCATATCAAGTGTAAATGCATCATTTAATCCATACTTCAAATCCATTCCACCATTAAAAGTTGTATTGGTGCTGCCATCAGAATTGGTTACAACAGAGGATACATAAGGATACAGAAACAATCTCAATGGCGATTCAATATTTTCAATTCCATTAAGCTCGCCAGACTGATTAAAAAAGCCAGCAATTTCAGGATCTAGAGGATTCCAAAAAGAAACTTCTCTTAATCTTCTAATATTTCTGATAAAATTGACATTCCATTTTTGAACATCTTTGTTAGGAAATCTCAAAGCAGAAAAAGGAATTTTGTATTCAATATACCAACCTTTGTCATCAATACTCACTTCGCTTTGCCAAACGGCATTCCAGTTTCTATCATTATTGCCGTTTCCAATTTTTTGATCAATTTGAACTCCTGCCGCAGAAACAATAAACTCCAAACCATCAATTCCATTTTGATAAGTGTCTAGAGTTATGGAAAACAAGTCTGCATTGTCAAATTGGTCTCTTTGCGAAAGGTAATCATAAATTTTGTCGGGTTCATTATCCAAACAGTAAGCACCTATATATATAGCTTGGTTATCATAAAGTACCTTAACTTCCGTTTGTAAAGTAGGTGTCGTTTGAGGATTCGGACTATTTTGCACGAAATCAGTTGCAATAGGGGCATTGTCCCAAACAGCATCATCCAAAACTCCGTCAACAATTGGGGCTTTTTCGATTCTGACTGCATTTAGTGTCTTTTTTGTTGCATTTTGTTGTCCAAACATTTGAATGCAAAAAAAACAAAATACGATGGGGACAATAGGTGCTTTCATTCGCTTCTTTTTTACTGGTTCAAATTTAAATAAATTTCTATTGAATCTATCGTTAAGAATTGTTAATGCTTTTTATAAGAAAAGTTAATATATCTGCTAAAAGTTAATTTCGTATTTACAACAACTGAAACATGAAATTTCAATATTTCTTATTATTATTTTTAACCATAAGTACGACAGCTCAGACACTCTTGTTTGAAGATTTTAGTTCATCTTATGGAAAAGTTCCTCCAGATGGTTGGGTAAACGAATCTAAACAAGGTTCTTTCAAGTGGTCATTTTCAAATGAAGGCAACCGTTTTATACCAATACCAATTGATAATCACTTTGCTATTTTTGATGCGGATTATTTAGGGTTGGATACCATTTCCAATATTGCAACATTGCTTTCGCCAATTGTGGAGTTGCAAAATGTGGAGAATACTGTTTTAAAATTTGATCATCAATTTAGAGGCTTTGCGGAAAGCTACGGAGTTGTTGAAATCTTCAATGGAACAGAATGGGTAGAAGCTTACAATACAGGAACTGATGATGTAGGGTTTGCAACTGACACTTTGAACAGCACAATTTCAGAGATGGTTGATTTGTCCACTTTTTCTATTGATCCTCAGAAATTTCAATTCAGGTTTGTTTATCATGGCAACTGGGAATATTGGTGGGCTATTGACAATGTTGTTATTGAAGAAATTTATACAACTGATATTGAATTGGTTGAGTTTATTTTTGATGAGAGCCCGAGATGTTTTGAAGAAGGCGATGTTGTAAAATTGCTTATTAAAAACAATGGTACTGAAGTTATTGATTTGGGAGAATTGTCTGAAGATGTAATAGTAAGGTTAAACATTTTGGATGATGAGACTGTCGTTTACGAAGAGGAGATTTTTCTTGACAAATATCTAAATCCATCCGAAACATTTGAAATAGCTTTTGATTCGATAGATTATAGTTTTGAAAGTGGAAACGTTCATTTTATAGAAGCAAGATTAGTTTTTAATGATGGAAATATTGATAACAATATTTTACAAAAAGAAATTGAGTATGCTGAGGTACTGAGTTTGCCAATCAGTGAATCTGAATTTGGTTCGAGTTTCGTGGAGGAATGGATAATTTCAAGTGAAGATCTATTTGGATCATCTGCGAATAATTTAAAGACTGGTTTTTTTAAAAATGACGAAAATCATGAAAATCAGACTTGCTTAAAATTTGACTTGTATGGTAATTCAATCAGTGAGTGGTTTGTAAGCCCCAGGTTTGAATGTACAGAAACAACAAAGTTGGATTTTAGTTGGGCGATTACGAGTGATGAAGTAAATGCAGGAGGAAAGTTTACGCCTTTCGATGCATTAAAGATCTATGCTGTTTTGGCTTGCGACAATGGGCTTGATTTTATAAGACAGATAAACGATGCGACGGAGGAGGGCGATTGCGATGATGAGAGAATCGTACTAACGGAGTTTGCGGGACAAACAATGAGTATTGCATTTTTGATTGATGATGGACCTTTTGAACACGATGTTTCGATGGATTTGTTTTTGGATAATATTGATATATCTGAAATAAATGCAATAGACATTAAATTGGAAAGTCAGAATGAAGTTTATCAATCGCTTTGCCCAAGCGAGTTTGCTTTGTCTGATATATTCATAATTAATCAAGGTACATCCGATTGGGATTTTTCAGAAGAGCCTTTGGTTATAAATGTAGCTGTTGTTGGACCTGAGCAATACAATTATTTACAAACTGTAGATTCTGGGTTTTTGAATGTTGGCGATACATTAATTGTTTCGATTGAAGAAATTTTTGATTTTACAAAAATAGGTCCATACCAAATAGCTTGTCAAGCAAATTTTTTAGAATTTGAAAGCAATGTTTTTTCTTTTAATTATCAATCTTTTCCAGTAAATGAGGTAAATAGTTTAGTTGCAAAATTTGATTTGTACACTGGTGAAAATTTAAATGATTTATACGATGGTTGGTATGAAGGCATAAATGAAGGATTCGAGGAAAGAAACAATTCACAATGGACAGTAGACGATTATGGAAACTATTTCGACGATAATCGAAAAAGCGCAAAGTTGGCTTTTGAGAACCTTGCCTTGAATGATTGGATGATGACCAATTACTATTCTATTGTTGAAAACACGGTTTTGTCATTTGATGCATTATTGACCAATGCAAACGAAGAAAGTATTGAAAGTTTTGAAGAGTCAGAATCGTTAATTGTATTGGCGTTTCCCAAATGTTCAGATCCAGATACCATTTTTCAATATGATGCATTTGACGGAGAAATATTTGCTAAAAATTCATTTAAAATAATTTTGGATGATTATGTAGGGCAAGATGTTCGCTTTGCATTTATTGCATATAAAGAAACATCGGAAAGTGCTGTTTTCAAGGATTTGTTTGTTGATAATATTTCAGTTAAGCAATTTCCACTTTATGATTTGGCTATTAAGGAAGTGGCAAGCCCTAATGAGAACAATAAATGTTTTGGAGAAGAGACTCTTCAGTTTGAGCTTTTAAATACAGGTATAAACGCTTGGGATTTTGAAGATAAAAATGTCGAAATTATTGTAGAGGTTGCGGGGCAGCAACAGACGGAGTCAAGTGCTTTGCTGATTGGAAATGAAATACCTTTTTGTGAATCTCAACAAATTACTTTTCCAACATCATTGGATTTGAGTGAAAAGGGGCTTTATGTAGTTTTTGTAAAATTGGTATCTGAAGAAGATAGTGTTTTATCAAATAATACCATCAATATTCAATTGAATAATGAACAAGAGGATTATACTTTGATAGATGGAATAGATTTTGAATTGTATACGGGTGAAAATTTATCCAACAACTATGTAAAGTGGAAGGAGGCAAAAGGCGAGGGTAAACCAAACGATATTGAAATAGATTCAGAATGGACAAATGCCTTTTTCGCGAATAATTCTACTGACAGCAATTTTGTTTGTGCTAGTATTAATTATTGGAGGAATGATAAAAACGAATGGTTGGTCGGACCTGTTTTAAAACCGTCCGAAAATACCAAGTTGAGTTATGATTTGGCTTTGACAAATTTCGGCGAAACGACGGCTTCCAGTTTGGGTTCTGATGACTTGTTTCAAGTGATGATTTCGTTGGATTGTGGAGAAACATATGATGTTTTAAAGACTTACGACGCCAGTACAAATATTAGCAATGTGGGGCAGACAGATACAATTGATTTGAGTGAGTATTTGGATCAGGAAATAATTATAGCCTTTTATGCGACGGAGGGAACAATTGACGACGAAGCGGATATCGAGTTGTTTTTAGATAATATTATATTGTTGGATCAAGAGTTGCCAGCAGGAGATGTTGGTCCTAAAGGACTTTATAGCATTAATGATTTTTGTGAAAATAACAATGTCGAATTGATTGTGCAATTTCAAAATTTCAGTCCTTTTACTGTTTCAGATTTTCTGGTAATTACGGAATTGTCGGGTGTAGTAAATGAGACATTTATCGACACCGTTGATTATCCTATAGAAGCATTTGATGATGGTTTTGCCTATCACACTTTTTATACGACGGAGCCTGGTGAAATGAATGTGAAGATTTACACTACTTTAGCAGAAGATTTAAGTATTAGTAATGATACTGTTACTGAGACCCTAGAAATAAATGCATATCCTGAAATCTCGTTGGGAGCGGATCAAGTTTTTTGTGAAGATTTTTTATTGACTCCAACCATTGAAGGTCATTATACAGAATTGAACTGGTCTACAGAGGATACTTCATTGGCTGTTTTGATTTCTGAGGAAGGAAGATACATTTTAGAAGTAGGCAATGATGGTTGCTTTGTAAAGGATACTATTGAATTGGAATATGAAGCTCCGCCCATTGCAGATTTTGTATTTGCTGTTGAAGGTTATGAAGTTCAGTTAGAAAACGAATCAGAAAATGCTTTGGGTTTTGAATGGAGTTTTGGTGATGGAACAAATGTTTTGGAGAGCAATGAGCTATTGCTGAGTCACGAGTATCAAGACACAGGGCGTTTTGGTATACAACTAGTTGCTACGAGCGAGCGTTGCGGAACGGATACCATTTTACAAACAATAGAAATAATT
>JAHDGP010000420.1 GCA_020627525.1 Bacteroidota bacterium | reverse complement strand
ATTGGGAATAGACTTTGAAGTTGGTTATTCTCCAGAACGAATCAATCCTGGTGATAAAGTACATACGCTTGCCAATACGGTTAAAATTGTTTCTGGTTCAAGTGAAAATTCTTTGGGAATTATCGCTGATGTTTATGAAATGATTATTGAGGCAGGAGTACATCGTGCACCTTCTATAAAAGTAGCAGAAGCAGCTAAAATTGTAGAAAATACCCAAAGAGATTTAAACATTGCTTTGATGAATGAATTGTCAATGATATTTGACAAGGTTGGTGTAAATACCCTTGATGTAATTGAGGCAGCAGGAACAAAGTGGAATTTTTTGAAATTTTATCCTGGGCTTGTTGGCGGCCATTGTATTGGCGTTGATCCTTATTACCTAACTCATAAATCTATAGAGCTGGGTTATACACCAGAAATCATACTAAGTGGTAGAAAGGTAAATGACAATTTGGGAAGACACGTTGCGAAGAAGGCAATTATGATGATTTCCAAGCAAGGAAAAAGTATTTCAAATGCGAAGGTTTTGGTAATGGGAATTACATTTAAAGAAAATGTAAGCGATATCCGAAACTCGAAGGTCGTAGATGTTATAAAGGAATTGGAGTCTTATGGAATCCAAGTAGATGTTAGCGATCCACATGCAAATCAGACAGAGCTAAATCAAGAGTATGGAATATCTATTACAGAAAATTTAAGGAATGATTACGACTGTATTATTTTGGCAGTTAAACATGCTGAATTTAAAGATATAAATGAAGCGTATTTGCAATCTATCTCAGATGGAAAAGGTGCTTTGATTGATATTAAAAGCCTTTTTATAGGGCAAATGAAAGATATGGATTATTGGACTTTATAAAGTGAATTTTTAATTTAATTGACACAAAAATTACTTTGTATTTTACAAAGTTTAGTTTAATATTTATAGTATAAAGATACCTTGAACAACTATCAGGTTATTTTTACTTTTAAAATTGGCATTTATGCTAAATTAGTGCTATATTTAGTAAATAATTATCCTGAGATTTCATTTAGTACTAATCAATTTTTAGTTAAATTTTTACTGTTTTAAGTTTTGATTGTTTGAATGGTTTCTATCTTGAGATTTATTTTGGCTATTTAAAATATTAACTTATAAGTATGAAAATTAAAATTGTTCCCGCACTATTTATAATGTTTTGCCTTTTTTCTTGTAGTAAAACCCCACCACCTGTTTGTCCTTGTGTAAATGGCAAAATTTTGTATGAAAGTCATGAATGTGTTTGTGACAATTGTTGGACTGGACTTGCTTGTGAAATTGAAAAAGAATGCAATAAAGGACAAACCTGTAATCCGCTCACTGGTGATTGTGAATTTAATACTCCAATTGATACAATAAATATTGACACTATACAAACTGATTTTGAAGATAATGATATATATTTTGCATTAGTTAGCGGTGGGACGTTTGAAATGGGCTGCACAAATGAACAATCTGTTTTTGAAAATTGCAAAAGTGATGAGTTTCCAGTTCATACAGTTTCGATAAATAATTTTTATTTAAGTAAGCATGAGGTTACCAATGCTCAATATGTTGAATTTTTAAATGAATTGGGAGTTCAACAAAATGGTAATTATAATAATCAAGAGTATATTGATATTAATAATAATTTCTATTTACATTACGATTATAATGATCAAGTTTTTAAAGTTGATATTGGAAAGGAGGACTTACCTGTTACAGAGGTAACTTGGTACGGAGCATCAGCTTATTGTAATTGGGTTGGTGGAAGACTGCCAACAGAAGCGGAATGGGAGTATGCAGCAAGAGGTGGAGAAAATGGTCTGAATACATCTTATAGTGGAAGTGACAATATTGACGAAATTGCTTGGTATGGATTGAATAGTGGAGGAAAGTATCACGCAGTTGGAACAAAGAATCCAAATGAATTAGGAATTTATGATTTAACTGGAAATGTTTGGGAATGGTGTAATGATTGGTATAATAATGATTACTACCAAAATGAATCTTCATTTAATAATCCACAAGGCCCACAAACAGGAAATTTCAAAGTCGTTCGTGGGGGGGCTTTTGGAACGACAGAATACCTAAGACTTTCTTATCGAAGCCCAAATAATTACCCAACTTACTCTTTTAACTACATTGGTTTTCGTGTAGCTAAAGATTTTTAAAATCTTGGTTTTTTACATTTCTACAAAGAACAATAATAACTGTAAAACTTACATTCTCTTAAAATCCATTCATTGAAATTTGTATGCCTATATTCTGTTTTTAATCTACTAAAACTCTTTTTGTAATTTTGGGAAATACTATCAACTTCTCCATCATAACCACCATATTCCATTTGCTCATTATTGTAAAAATCATTTAATTCACATTTTGCCATCATATATAAACAGCGTGCGTTTAGCTCGTCATCCGTTGAGATTGCAAGCACCTGATTGTATTGGTGATAAGCCAAGTCTGCTAAACGATGATACATTTTTCTCCAATTGCTAATATTTTGTAAATTATATCCAACACCTTTATCAATAAGTTCTGAAGCGGTTACAACTTTGCTTGTATCCCAGCGAAATCCTCTATAATGATAGTCACAACAATTGCCTGTTGACTCATTCAAGATTCCCCTAAAATATCCAGTATTGGAAACATTGAAATAATAATTACCTAATAAATAATGCGCTACTTTCTTTTTCCATTGGGTAGGATGGGTAGTTAATGAATCCAGTTTTAATAAGGTGTTTGCAAGATCATTGTGGCTCATATATTTAGGAATGAAATCAAAAATAGCAGCAAGATAAACTTTGTCTTCCATTACATCGTTCATTTGACATTCAAAACATTCCGATATATTATTACTAAAAATATCATTAGGAATACCCTCAAATTCTTCCACTTTATCATTTTGATATTGTGCGTAATCATCAATAAATTCTGAGCCATAATAGTATTTTCTAGATTTTGTTCCAAGTGTTGAAGCCGCAAGCCATTCCTGTGCTTTTTCGGGTTCACCTGTTTGCAAATAGTAAACTCCTTTCGCATAATAAAGGAAGTCTTTTACAGAATAATTCGTGTTATTGTAATACCAAAGCTGTGTATTAGATGCGATAGCATTATTTACCAAAAAATCTTCCAAAGGATTTTTGGTTTTAGAATGTAAATCAATCAAGTCATTGACTAAAGGAAGCGATGCGGTGCGAATGAGTTTTTCTAAATTATTATGAAGTAAATAAGCTTTAGCCAATTGACCATTTTTGTAGTATAAATGTGCTGCTTGATCAAGAATGATTGTTTTGGTCGTTGGACCTTTTTCATAATCCCAAAAATCTGTAATTTTACTTGAGCTATAGAGCAGAGTGTCTAAATAATTCAATAGGTAAGTTTCTTCATTTTCAGTAATAGTTTCCCAACCAAATACTGTATACAAATTTTCCAAGCTTTTCTTTTGTTCTATAAAATGATCGTCTTGAACTGTTTCTAAGAGT
>JAHDGP010000027.1 GCA_020627525.1 Bacteroidota bacterium | reverse complement strand
GCAGCTGAACCAATAATTAACATAGATCCTCCTGTTCCAGCAGAGAATGCGATGAAATGCCACAAATTGGCATCCATTGGTTCTGTGTACATTCCCATTGTGGCAGCTACCAAAGGAACATTGTCTATCAATGCAGACAAAAATCCAAGTACCATAATTACAATATCCTGATTAGGCAAGGTGTTTTGCAACCATTCAGCTGCACTTTTTAACAAGCCTACCATATGTCCATCGCTTCCCATTACTGCCACTGACTCCAATGCTGCTACTGCTACTAAAATCCCCAAGAAAAATAAGATACTAGACATTTCAATTCTGGACAATGCGTTGTGCGCAGATATTTCATGATCAAAATCTTCTTCTGGATGAATAAATTCTGATACCAACCATACGACTCCTAAAGCCAACATCATTCCGACATATGGTGGTAAGTGTGTCAATGTCTTAAATATTGGTACAGAAACCAATGCTCCCACTCCGACAATCAACATTGTTGTACTTGAAAGCAACTTTTCTTCTGTGGCGGTAACTCCTTCAACTGCACCATCGGCTGGAGAAATATTTCCTTGAAATGGTTTCAAAAAACTAGCAATCAATGCTGGTACTACAATACACACAACTGATGGCAGCACGAGATGCGTTATTAGTCCACCAGTAGATACTTTTTTGCCTATCCATAACATGGTAGTTGTAACATCACCGATGGGCGACCAAGCTCCTCCAGCATTGGCGGCAATAACTGCCATACTTACAAACCAAAGTCGTTCCTCTCTTTGAGGCACCAATTTTCTCAATAGTGAAACCAATACAATTGTGGAAGCAAGATTATCCAATGTTGCTGATAGGAAAAATGCCAGAATACAAATCATCCAAAGCATTTTCTTTTTACTTGTTGTATTGATTTTGTTGGTAATTACGGCGAAACCTTTGTGGAGGTCTACCAATTCAACAATGGTCATTGCACCGATAAGGAAAAAAAGTATTTCTGCAACTTTTCCAATATGATGAAGCAATACACCTTCTAATTCTCCTAAGTGATGGTCGTGTCCTACGACTTCAAGATGACCCAATGAAATTGCTGCCCAAGCTAGGGCACCCATTATCAATGCAGGAACTGTTTTGTCTAATTTGAGTGGATGTTCAAAAACAATCGCTAGATATCCAATCACAAATATTGCAATGACGGCAATAACCATAAGCTAGAACAGATTTATGCAAGCACAGAACAAATTAATGATGAATTAAAAATAGTCAATTATTACAAACTGTTGATTCAAACAAACTGAACTATTATTTATTTACATACGTTAAATTGCTATATGATTGATATTATTTAAAATATTTTGTTTCAGAGATGGTCAAAGTAATAACCGACCATCTTAATAGCGTACAAAAATACAAAAAAGGTTTGGCTGATAAATATTTTAATGAAAGTAAGTCGCCAAAGTGTGGAGAAAAAAGAGAAAAATATTTGTTTTGACAGATTTTGGAGGTAAAGTAGATTAAGTAATTGATTCAACTATAAATTTTATATTAAAAAAAATAAAAAAACCCTACCGAAATCGGTAGGGTTTCCCACATCACTACTAACCTTACTATCTTCTCAGTTACCCTGACAACACAGATAGCATCTCTATCTATTGGCATATCAGACTGTCAAGAAGTAAGAAATTTTTAATAAAATGCCCATTCTAACCCGAAGGTCAGAACATTCCTATTATATCTTAATTTATTTTTTTGTGATTGTAATACTTCAAAAGAGCTTTACAATAACTTGGCTGACTTATTACTTGCAACAACTGTGCCAATTGAAATTTTTCAAATAAAGTCAATGACTGACAAATTATTATATATTATGATAAATAATCTTCCATTTTAGTATACAATATTTGTCCTAAAAATTATTAAATAGTGTACTAAAACTGAACATTTTTTTAGACAGTGCGTAGGACACTTTCTGAACAGAAATATTAGGAAAATGGACAAAATCGAAATACCAGATTATTGGAATAAAAAGTGAGGCTTTTTAGGATAGAAATTACTAACTTATTTCTCAGATTTAGAATATATCTTTTTAGCGATTATATACGTGGAGGCTGCTGCTGCCCCACCGATAGCGAGCAGGAGCAATGCTTTGCTGGATTTGGAATTATTGGAAATACTAGAAAGGCTGGTTGACTGAATTGCTCTAGTTTCATTTTTTTGTTTCTTGGCTCTTTTTTTTGAGCTCTTTTTCTTTTTGCTGCTGCCAAAAAGAGCTGAGGGAATGCCTTTGAAAAGAGAACTCACCAAATCAAACAAGATTCGCTCTTCCTTTTCGTACATTTTTCGTTGAGCTCTCGCCCTTTCGATTCGAATTTCATTATCCCAAAACATCATTCACCAAATTTAGCTAATAATGATGCTTTTATAAGGTATCTAACAGGTTTACCAATTATAAAAGCGATAAATAGTAATATTAAATGTCCTAATGCAATTGCTCCGAAACCCATAAGAAATGACCCCCAAACTTTGTAGGATAACCAATACCCCAAAGTAAGGCAACTAAAAAACCAAAACAAGGCAAACATTATAATTTGAATAACTGTAACTATGACTGTTGCAGCTATTTTTGATCCTTTTTCAATACTGACCAACTTATAATCATGTACTTGTGTTTGAATTCTGTTTTGCAGAAGGCTTTTGCCTGCATCTAAGAAAGTTTGGCCAAGTGATTTGTTATCACCAGTATTACTCATTGCTTAACAGTTTTTAGTTCAGTGTTGTAAATAGTAGAAATCTAAAATGCTTAAGTCATTGAACTTAAAACATTCAAAGAAAAAAAACCCAAAGTATTAATACTTTGGGTAATTTCTTAAAGTTAAGAATAATTCTTGTTTTGCAAAAAACTCTACACAGCATTATTTACAGTGCTGTTAAAATTCTTTGTTGCGTTTTCTACTTTTTCTTGAGCTGCAGTTCTCCAATCTTTCATTTTTTGACCACCATTTTCTTTAAAATCTTCAAACTGTTCCTTGCCTTTTTCTGCTTGTTTCTCTAGTTCTTTTGCTAAATCTTGTGCTTTGCTCTTTAGTTTTTTACGAGTATCTTCTCCCTTTTCAGGTGCCAATAATAGAGCTGCTGCTCCTCCAAGAATAATACCAGTTAAAAGTGACGTTAGTCCGTTTTTCATTTTTGTATATTTATTTTTTGTTTATATATATTGAGATTTGCATCTCTTGTAATAGTAACGCAATTACATGCAAAAACATTCCTAAAAATGAAAATTTTTATAAAAAAAGCCACAGTCTATAATAGAATGTGGCTTCAGAACACTTTGAAAATAAATTAAAAGGGAGTTTGTTATTTAGTAATTGTCAAAGAATAACGATCTTATTTTCTCAATTCTATATATCCAGCTTTCGATTTTTGATTATTCAAGTCATCTTTGATTCTTAAAACATAATAATAAACTCCTTCATTTACTAAGTCCAAGTTGCTGTTCCAAAGATTTCCATAGAATCCGCTCTGATCTAATTCGTGAACAATCTGCCCATTTCTGTCAAAAATAGTGAAATTGATTTCCATGTTTCTATAACAATCGTAAACCGACTCAGAAATTAAGAAGTCATTAACTCCATCGTTATTGGGTGTAAATAATGAGGGAATTTCTATTTCACATTCTATTAATTGATCTAAATATGGATCTGCAAGTCTGCCATCACCACAATTATCAGATAAAGTAATGTAAGCGTGAACTGTTTCACATTGCCCTGAATAACTACAAGCTTCTACTGAAATGTGTTCTTCACCATTGCTGTTTGCATTTGGAGTATATTTAAAACAACGGTTTGTTATCATTTGTGTATTTGATCCAAATGAAGTGTAAATGTTTTCAACCTCCATATTGTATCCACAAAAATCAACACACAATACTATAGGAGAAGCATTATTTGTGCAGGCATAAATAGCTTCCTTCTCACAATCAGATTCCTCTGTTAAAACAATGTATACACTGGCAAATGAAGTGCTGCCAAATTCATCACAAATTTCGTAGACAAAATAATCTGTCCCAGTTGCATTTGCCGTTGGTTCGTATTCAATGCTATTTTCAGTAATACTAACAGATCCTTTGTCCGGTGTATTTAGGATATCACAAACTTGGATGTTGCTGCCTTCATCATTTTCTAAAACATTTAAAAAAGTGCTTTCCGTATTTGATGCATAATAGAAATCATCTTCCGCAATTGCCTCTGGTCCACAATTGCCAATGTTAATATGAAGATTCATAATTGCACAATTCCCTTCAAAGTCCTCAGCTTCCAAATTAACCACTTCATATCCATTCGCCATTGCAACGATGGATGGATCAATTAAAAAGCATCCTTGATTTACGAGAGTGGCAGAACCATATTCCGAAATGGCATTTGTAACATCACAAGGCATTGACAAACCACAGAATTCTACACAAACTTCAGATAACTGATTCATTGGAATACAGCCGTAATCACGATCTCCACAATCATTTGGAACGCAACCTGCAAATGCGGGCTGCACATTTATCATGAAGCTTGTGTAATCGTCTTCATCAGCATTGTTGTTTCCTGGGCTTGAGTCTTCATCCGCTTGATCTACTGAGATCACTTGCGCTACATTTTCAACCAATCCCTCTGCTACTAATATAGTATGAAGTACCAAACTCGCTGAAGTATTTGGTGGCAATGCCTGAATATGCCAGTAACCATTTGTTGGACTATAACCACCAGTTGAAGGCACGTGTCCATTATACTGCAATCCGTCGGGAAGCATATCTTCCACAACTATGTTTGTTGCTGAAATATTAGAATTATTGTTGAATCCTATAATGAAAGTTATTTTATCGTCGATGACATATTCTTCTTGAATTTGATTCACGGTCATAGTCAGTTCAAGGTCAACCATAGGAGCTTCTGGTCCAGGACAATCTACAGATACTGATGTTTCGTAATTACAATTTAAAGGAGAATCTAAATTCGTTACTTTGATCGTAACATTTCCTGTTTGTCCTTCAGATGCAAAGTAATTTTTTCCAGTACTTATATTACCAGAACCATCTTCCCAAGAAGCTTCAAAGTTTGGACAATCCAACTTAATCTCAATTGCGCAATCAGTATTCAACACATCTGCAATTATAGCAGGGTAAACTGTTACCTCAATTGTTTTTTCATAATTAATTTCGCACACCCCTTCTTGCATTGAGTATTTTGCATGATAAGTAAAAACAGATCCATTACAGTTTTCCGTATAAAACTCAAGACTTGTATTATTTACTGTGCTTCCGTTTTTGTCTTTCCAACTTGCATTTGCACCATCGGGTAAAAAGCTTTCTAAATTGACCGTACTATTTGAACAAACTGCGATTTCTTCGTAGAAAGAACCGCCTTCAGGATAACAGATATTGCATTCAAAGCTGCCTTCAAAATTATCATAGTTACAAGCTTCTGGTGTACCAGGATTTTCTACTCTAAACTGCACTGTACCTTTTGTGTTGTCTTTTGCATTATAAGTATCGCCCGTTCCTGCGTTTCCTAAATCATCTGTCCAAGTGACAGAAAAATCAGAACAATAATCAGTTAGGCTAACACTGCATTCATCAGAGGTAACTTTTGCTGAAATTTGAGGATAAACAAAAACTTTCAATCTTTGTGAGTAAGTTGTTTCACAAGAACCATCATTCAAAGTATAATATAAAATCACTGATCTATTTGCTCCATTACAGTTGTTAACGGTCCAAGAAAAGGATGATGGATTGTTTATCGCACTGCCGCTTCCACGGGTCCAGCTTGGATTTGCATTTATAGGAATATCGAAATAGTCCGCTAAGTTTACTTTTGTACCTGAACACACGGCTGTTTCAATATCATTGTAATCGAGTGTTTCTTCACAAGGTGCTTCGCAAGCATATTCTCCAACAAAATCCGTAGTATTGCATTCATCAATGCCATTGCTAAATTTCACAGTAAATATTACTTTCCCCTCTCCTGCTGGATCACCTGTAAAAGTGTTGCCAACTCCAGTATTTCCATCATTATCTGTCCAGGTAATATCAAAGTTACTACATGCCTCTTCTAAAGAAACACTGCAACCATTTTCTACTATTGTTCCTGTAATTTCAGGATAAGTTCTCAGTTTTATTTTTTGAGTAAAATTGATTCTACAATCTCCTGAATCATCAATATAACTCACATAGAAATTAGTTGTACCAACGCTACAACTTTGAGTTTCCATTACTATGCCAACTGGATTTATAGTTTCTCTTTTTCCATTGCCCAAATCTAGTTCCCATACAGCATTCAAACCATCAGGAACTTGACAATAATCATTCAAATCTACATTGGTACCAGTGCATACCTTAACAACTTTCATACTTAAAGTTGAATCTACTTCACAAACATTAGCGCAATTGTATTCAGCAGTAATATCAGCAGAGTTGCAATCGTCCAAACCATCTTCGTGAACCAATGTAAATACTACTGTACCTTGAGTACCTGCGAAACTAGAAAAAGCGCTGCCTGACCCAGTATTTCCTGAATCATCCGTCCAAGAAACTGTAAATTGGTCGCAATAATCTGTTACTGTAACAGCACAACCATCTGACTGAACTGTTGCAGTTATTTCAGGATAGGTTCTCACTCTTACTCTTTGGAAATAATTAATGATGCATTCATTATCAACAACAGAATATCTGACATCAAATTGATCTACTTTTATATTGCATTCAGTCACCATCGTTACAGAAGTAATATCTGGAATTTCAGTTCCATTTCCTTTAAGCCAATATACGTCTTGAGCATTATTGGGAATGGTTACATAATCCGTTACATCAATCACTGAATATTCACAAACTCTAACAACAACCATATCCAAGTTCTCTTGTTGTTCACAAACTGCCTCACAATCAAATGACCAACTCCTTTGCATTGTCCATCTTGATTTATCAATATAAATTTAACGACTCCACTTGTTCCTTCTTCAGCAACAAAGTTTCCTCCTTTTCCAATGGTTCCATCTTCAAGGCTCCAAGAAATATCAAAAAGATCACAAACATTTTCTAAACTAACCTCACAACCATTAGTAGAAATACTTGCTTGTTGATTCGGATAAATAGTCAAAATTAAATGTATTTCATAATCTATCACACAACCATTTTCTGTTTTTTGATGAAAGCCATCAAAGACTGCTGAAATACTTTCACAAGAGTTATTCTCGAAAGTTATCAAACCATCGACTACTGCATTTCCAGCTTCATCATACCAATCAATTGCTGCACCTTCACCTTCTAACCAATAATCATTTAAGTTAACTTCTTCATCAGCACAAAGGGGCAATACTCTAGGATCAACATGTATTACTTCTGTTGGACAATCATTGCAATTAAAAACGCCTTGAAATTGCACCGAAGAACAATCACCTATTGCAGCAGGATTGGTAACAATAAATGCAACATTACCAGCTTCTGTAAAATCAGCAGTATAAGTTGTTCCATTGCCACTGTTTCCGAGATCATCCGTCCAAATCACTTCGTAATTAGAACAAACGTCATTTAACTCCACACTACAGTCACTTTCTTGTAATGAACCTGTTATTTCTGGATACACTGTAAATGTTATTTCTACAAAATATTCATCCACACAACCTGTCACATTTTCAGTATAATATCCATCAACAATAATTGTATTATTAGAACAACCAGAAGCCGTCAACTCAAAATTTGCTGCATTTGTGATATTGTTTCCATTTTGAGACCAAGCAAAACTACCAGGTGCATTTGTTAAAAAATCATTTAAATTTACTATGGCTCCAGTACAAAAGGCTTCCTGCATTTGTTCGTTTGAAGTTACTGGGTTACATCCTCCCCCACTGCATTCTCCACAAATTTCTCTACTCACGGTAAAAGAAGCTGAGCAACTATTATCATTGAAAACAGTTATGGATACATCAGAAAGATTATCATCACTACAAGCAACACCACTTAATGCATTTACATCATAAACCAAGCTATCACCTGAACAAGCAGGATTTACATTAAAACTACATATTTGGTTACTTGCATTGTAAACAGATTCGATTGTTGGTGATTGTGGTGTTGGATAAATATTTAGTATAAATTCACCGGCCTCAACATAACTATCTATAGCACCATCGTTATCCAAATCGCATTCTACAGCAGCGTAAAACGACTGTACATCTACAGCACAACCGTTGCCATCATAAGACCCACTTGGTTCAGCAGTCGGAAAACCAGTAGAACCAACTGGTGAGCCTGATATAATTATATTTCCAGCAGTATTGAATGGGTCACTTGAAATTGTGATTCCATTTCTCCAATTTAACACCAAACCTGGTCCATTAAACTCACCATTACAATGCGTTTGTTCATCATTGACGATATCTACAAAAGGACAAGTTGGTTCAGGAGTATCTGAACAATCACGTTCTGTGATGACGATACCGTTAGAAACTTCAGAAATACAAGATGGATCATTTAAAGATCTCAAATAGGTTGTGTAGGTTCCAGGTTCATCAATAATTCTAACTTGAGAATTATTTTGATAAACAGTAAACGAGCCAGTCATATTTACATTTACATCTGGATCACTTTGATAAAAATATACTCCGTCTGTATTAAAGGCTTGCTCATAAACCCAGTTTGAACTTGAAGCTGCGCCATTCGAAAAACTTACAGGATTAGAAGGGAATGCAGCTTGGGTTCCATTTATATTATGATTGCCGCCTGAATTTGTCCATCTTACTGTATCTCCAACATATAGTACAAAAGTGTTTGGATTAAAAGAAAAATCACTAACATCAACATCAATGGTATTGTAAATAGGTAAATCAACGCCATCTTTTTGCCAAATAGGAACAAATCCATTGGGAATAAAGCCATTGAATCCAAGGTTTAAAGAACTTGGCTGTCCTGTTCCATCAATGCAAAGCTCATTGGTTGTTGAAAAATTTGTAATAACAGGTGCATTGATTTCATTTTGGGGTGACTCCGTAATAACCAAAAGATTATCATAATCGACAGGGACAGTTATTGAACCGTCATTGGGATCATTTACATTAAAATTTGTTCTTGCAGGATCTGTAGAAAAAGCAAGATTGGCAGGCATATTATCACTTAAAACATTAAAGCAAATTACCCCAACATCAATCCATTCATCACTGGTAATTATTGGGCAACTGTATTCTTTGAGGTTTTCACTCAATGTCATTACAATATTGACCTTTCCAGGCTCATCGCCATCTACACCCTGAACCAGCCACGGAGAAAAAAGATTACTAACACAAACAGTGTCTTCTTCATCAAAGTGTAAAGATGTATAGCTAACAAAGTCTAAAGCTCCAGGATTGTACTCAACAAAAACAGAAGATGTTCCAATTTGCAATTCCTCGCCAGGCTCTTTTACTTTTGCCTGAATAACTGCACAATACATATCTCCACAACCTTGATTGGTTTCGAACTGAAGCATTAAAGTGGGTGGATCCATCACTGTTAATGCATTATTGTTTGCATTAGAGCTGTGATAGATAGAAAATAAAACAAAAAAACAAGTACAAAGTGTTCTAATCTTGATACTCATTATGTCGAACAGAAAGGGAAATGTTCTCATAACAATTGTCAATTTAATAAATAATTAAATATGTTATTGTCTTGTTGTCAAACAAAACAAATGGCTACTGGTTAGGTGTAGCACTTGTACGGAGATCAGAAAAATCTCCCAAATTGTGAAGTTGTTTTTTGGTCAGGTAAAAAATTTCACCTTTGATGTGATGTTACGAAAACAGACTGTTTTTTGTTTCAAAAATTAACAAATAGAATTATCTAGAATTTATTTTTTTTACAAAGTCAATCGACCTATTTCCTTGAGCATAATGGAGATTGAATAAATTGATTTTGAAAGGATTTCTTTGTAGATAAAACAAAAAAACAGGTAAGGATTAGTTTACATTTCTAATTCTTACCTGTTATTAAAATTTTCTTAATAAATATTATTATTAATATCTCAATTCAATATATCCCGTAAAGGATTCCAATTCATCATCTGTATACAATTGCAAAATGTAATAATATACCCCTTCATCGGCTTGTTGTCCTCTTCTTAAGTTTCCATCCCAATGAGGCAATTCCCCATCCAATGATTCGTGAACGACCGCTCCAAATTTATTGAGAATAGTCAACTTCATATCATTGTATTCTGGTAAACAAATATTGGGATTTTTAACATTCCAAACATCATTTCTACCATCACCGTTTGGTGTCAAAGTATTGGAAAATATTTGTTCGCAATCAGGATCTACCCTTGACTCACTACTTGTTGAACAGGTTGGGTCGACATCTATTATGATTGTAACTGTTTGACAATTTACATCTAAATCACAAATAAAAACTTCAACAGTGTCGGTTCCTGATTCATAGAAAGGATTTGGAATATAGTTTATACAATTTGTATTTTCAATTCCAATAACACTATTCAAAGAACTTTTTATATCGACAATTACTTTTGTTACTCCGCAATAATCAAAACAAATTTCTTCTGTTTCATATGGAGCTACACATAATTCTAGATCTTCTAATTCACAATTTTCATTCGCTTCATCAATGGTAGCATTTTGTGATGGAGCTTGCGAACAATCTCCTATAGCAACATTGTAATAAACAGTATCACACAAAATCTCATTACTTGTAATCTGCATACAAGCTACTATTTCAACCTCTGAAATTCCGACTAAGCCTTGAACTGGTGTAAAATTAATGCAATTATTTCCCAACAGTTGCAGACTACAATTATATTGTGTATGGGCAGAAACTATGATGTAATTTTCATCAGGAAGATCACAAAACTCTGGACACAATTCAACAGTTGAACCTGCATCTACACAAATGTTATTATTTGTTCCAGAGCAAGGAATAACACAGTTGATTTCTGCATTTACATCAGTACTTGAACAAGCTTCTGGCGCTTCACTTGATGTTATTGAGAAAGTCAAAACACCTTCACTTAAATTCCCATTGTAATTAACTCCTGAACCAGCGTTCACTCCATCAGTCCAAGTAACTTCATATTGTTCGCAGGTATTTAATGTAACAACGCAATTTTCTAAATATTCAATTTGTCCAGATAAATTTGGATGCACACTTATGGTATAAGTATAGTTATAATTTGTAATCGTACATGCGCTTTCATTTTCTTCAGAATAATTTATTGTAAAAATAAAATTAGCTATTTCACAGGTTGTATTACTGTAGCTGAACATATCTGTTTCTAATACTGTTTCACCCGTTTGATCAATCAGCGCATAATTTTCTGGTATATTTTCTGCAAACAAATTTTTAATATTTACTTCGTCTCCAGAGCAAATCATTGTATTATACTCCTCATATATTTCATTAATTTCGATTTCACAATCTGTAGTGATTGTTGCTAAATCACTTGCAGTATTTCCTTCATCATCTGTTACAACTAATTCTATTTCAGAAGAAGTACCAGCACCCAAAATCAATATTGTAATTTCGTCGGTATCATACGTTTCTCCATCTACTTTCCATTCATATGTTAAGTCTCCTCCATCTGGATCATGAGAACCAACTCCGTTTAACTCGTATTCATATTCACCACTTGGTAAATTTGTAGGACCTGAAACAACTATTTCTGCAATAGGAAGTTCATCAACAACCGCTTCAACAATAACAATTTCTGCTGTTGTTGAATTTGATAAATCATCGTTATCGGTCACTGTTAAGGTTACAGTAAGAGTTCCCGCTTCAGTAAAAACGTATTCTGCATATATTCCAGTTTCAACATCTCCATTTCCAAAGTCCCATTCATAAGAAACTATTTCGCCATCGGAATCGGTAGATCCACTTCCATCAAAACTAATTGTCAATGGCGCTTCTCCAGAAGCATTATCCATTGATATTTCGGCTATTGGTGCTTCCAAAACCACAGCAGCCGATACGACCAATGTTGCTACTTTAGAATTTGTTAAGCCGTCGTTGTCTGTTACTGTTAAAGTTATATTGTACTCGCCCGCTTCATCAAACGTATTTTCTACATTTACGCCACTCCCTGTTTTACCATCGCCAAAATCCCAATCATAAGAAACGATCTCGCCATCGGAATCGGTAGATGCACTTCCATCAAAATTAACAGTCAATGGTGCATCTCCTGAATCATTGTCCATCGTTATTTCTGCTACAGGAGCTTCTAAAGCTACCGCCTCAGCTACAACCAATATTACTACTTCAGAATCTGTTAAGCCATCATTATCGGTTACAGTCAAAGTAACATCGTAAGTTCCGATTTCTGTAAAAACGTGACTTACATTTATGCCAGTTCCAACAATTCCATTTCCAAAGTCCCAATCATAAGAAACGATCTCACCATCAGAATCGGTAGATGCACTTCCATCAAAACTGGCAACAAAGGGTGCTTCTCCCGAAGTATTTTCTGTTGTTATTGCAGCTACTGGGGCTTCTAAGACTACAGCATCCGTAACGACCAATGTTACCTCTTTAGCATCGGTTAAACCATCATTATCGGTTACAGTTAAAGATACAGTATATTCGCCTGCTTCTTCAAATGTATTTTCTACATTTATACCACTTTCTGTTTTGCCATCGCCAAAATCCCAATCATAAGAGACAATCTCTCCATCAGAATCGGTGGATGCGCTTCCATCAAAACTAACAGTCAATGGGGCTTCTCCTGAATCATTGTCCATTGCTATTTCGGCTATAGGTGCTTCTAAGACGACCGCTTCTGTTACAACCAATGTCACTAACTTTGAATCGGTTAAGCCATCGTTATCCGTTACGGTTAAAGTTATATCATATTCTCCCGCTTCGCTAAATGTTTCTCCTACATTTATCCCATTTGCAGTTTCACCATTGCCAAAATCCCAATCATATGAAACTATCTCGCCATCGGAATCGGTAGATTCGTTCCCATCAAAACTAACAATCAAAGGAGCCTCTCCTGTAGTATTATCCATTGTTATTTTTGCTACTGGAGGTTCTAAAACTATAGCGGCTGTTACAACCAATGTTACAACTTTCGAATCGGTTAAGCCATCATTATCCGTTACGGTCAAAGTAATATCATATTCTCCCGCTTCTCCAAAGGTCTCTCCTACATTTACGCCACTTGCAGTTTCACCATTGCCAAAGTCCCAATCATATGAAACTATCTCGCCATCAGAGTCTGTAGATGAGCTTCCATCGAAATTCACAATCAATGGGGCTTCTCCCGTATTATTATCCATCTTTATTTCAGCTATAGGATTTTCTAAGACAACAGCTTCCGTTACGATCAGTGTTACCACTTTCGAATCACTTAAACCATCATTATCCGTTACAGTTAAGGTAATATCGTATTCTCCAGCTTCATTAAAAGTTTCTCCTACATTTACACCACTTGCAGTTTCGCCATTGCCAAAGTCCCAATCATAAGATACAATTGCACCATCGGAATCGTTGGATGCGCTTCCATCAAAACTAACAATCAGTGGAGCTTCTCCTGAATCTGTATCCATCGTTATTTCAGCTACTGGAGCTTCTAAAACAACTTCTTCAGTTATTACAATTGTTTCTGTAGCAGAATCTTTAAGCCCATCATTATCTGTAACTGTTAAGGTAACTGTATAGGTTCCTGGAATTAAATACATATGATTGGGAGAAACGCCTGTTCCTGAATTCATATCTCCAAAGTCCCAATCATAAGATACAATTGCACCGTCAGAGTCTGTAGAATTGGCTGCATCAAAACCAACAGCCAAAGGCGCATCACCCGTAGTTATTGTTGTTGTAAATATTGCTTCTGGTCCTTCCAGTACAACTGCTTCTGTAACGACAATTGTTTCAGAGTCAACGCCTGTCAACCCATCATTATCAGTGACGGTTAAGGTTACGGTATAGTTTCCAGGATTCACATAAGTATGACTTCCATTTATACCTGAAGCCATTGTACCATCTCCAAAGTCCCAAGAATACAAGCTAATAGTTCCATCAGAATCTGATGATTCAGATCCATCAAAACTTACGGTTAATGGTGCCGTTCCAGTATTTTCATCTGAAGTTATTACCGCTATTGGGGCTTCTAATGCAACTTCCTCAACTGTTATTGTTATGGATGTTTCATCTGTTAATCCATCATTATCTGTTACGGTTAATGTAACAGTATATGTCCCTGAAGTTGTATAGGTATGATTGGTTGTTACACCATTTCCGGTATTGCCATCTCCAAAGTCCCATGCATAACCAACTATTGATCCGTCATTATCATTTGAACCACTACCGTCAAAACTTACGGTTAATGGAGCTATACCTGAATTTATATCACTTGAAATATCTGCCGTTGGAGCTTCTAAAGCAACATCAACTGTAATAGTTCTTGTTGTTTCATCGCTCAATCCATCATTATCTGTTACGGTTAATGTAACGGTATAAATGCCTGAAGTTGTAAAAGTATGATTAGTTGTTATTCCTGAATCAGTATTTCCATCTCCAAAGTCCCAACTGTAAGTTACAATTGTTCCATCATTATCATTGGAACCACTGCCGTCAAAATTTACAGCCAATGGAGCTGTGCCTGAATTTTCATCACTTGAAATATTTGCCGTTGGAGCTTCTAAAGGTGCTTCAACAATTATTGTTTTAGTTGTTTCATCAGTTAATCCATCATTATCTGTTACGATTAATGTAACAGTATATGTCCCTGAAGAAGTATAAGTATGACTGGTTGTTATACCTGTTCCTGTATTTCCATCTCCGAAGTCCCAAGAATACAAGTTAATAGTTCCATCATTATCGTTTGAACCACTACCGTCAAAATTGACAGTTAACGGTGCTGTACCTGAATTTTCATCACTTGAAATATCTGCTACTGGAGCTTCTAAGGCAACGTCCACTGTAATAGTTCTTGTTGTTTCATCGCTCAATCCATCATTATCCGTTACAGTCAGCGTAACAGTAAATGCACCAGAAGTTGTATACATATGATTGGTTGATATTCCTGTTCCAGTACTTCCATCTCCAAAAGCCCAACTATAAGTTACAATTGTTCCATCATTATCACTAGAATTGCTTCCGTCAAAATTCACGGTTAGCGGTGCTGTGCCCGAATTTACATTACTAGCAATATCTGCTGTTGGAGCTTCTAAAACAGCATCAATAAACATAGTTGTCATTGTTGAATTTGTCAAACCATCGTCATCTGTCACGGTTAATGTTACCGTATAAGTTCCAGGAACAGAATAAATATGATTTGAGGTAATACCTGATCCTGAATCGCCATCACCATAATCCCAATCATAAGTTACTATTGATCCATCTGCATCGCTGGACCCGCTTCCGTCAAAAATGACAGGAAATGGAGCATTGCCACTATTTGCACTAGCATCAATGATGGCAACAGGTGCTTCTTGGTTATTTGTAATTGTTATTGTTGTTGTCGTTTCGTCAGTAAGCCCATCATCGTCTGTTACTGTTAAGGTTACGGTGTAAGTCCCTACTGTGGTATAAGTATGCGTATTTGCCGATCCTGATTCAGTGTTCCCATCTCCAAAATCCCAAAGGTAGGTAACAATAGAACCGTCTTCATCAGAAGAATTATCACCATTAAAACTGATGTTTGCAGGAATGTCTCCAGAGTTTGTATTAGTTGTTATTATAGCTACTGGTGCTACTAATTCTTCACCAGCAACAATTGTCGTAACAGACGAATCAGTCAGACCATCATTGTCTGTGACTGTTAGTGTTACTGTATATGATCCTGCATTTACAAATGTATGACTAATATTAACACCAGTTCCTGTATTTCCATCTCCAAAATTCCAAGAATAATTAGAGATTGTTCCATCTGCATCTGTTGAACTGCTACCAGAAAAACTGATTGGCAAAGGAGCGTTTCCAGAGTTTGTATCTGTTGTAATATTGGCAATAGGTGCTTCCAATGCTGCATCCACTGTAATTGTTACAGAAGTTTCATCTGTCAATCCATCATTATCAGTAACAATTAATGTGGCTGTGTAAATGCCTTCTGAGTTGTAAGTATGTGTAGCACTCACTCCTGCTCCAGTATTTCCATCTCCAAAATTCCAGGCATAATTAGTTATAGTTCCATCAGAGTCTGATGATCCCAAACCACTAAAGTTAATAGTTAATGGAGTTGAGCCACTACTCATATCTGTAAAAATTTCGGCTATAGGCGGACTTAAAACAATTGATTCATTTACGGTTATTGTGGTTTCATCAGAGTGGGTTAATCCATCATTATCAATGACTATTAAGACAACTGTATAGGTTCCAGGATCAGTGTATGTATGTGAAACACTTTCACCCAAACCAGTTGAGCCATCTCCAAAACTCCACTCCCAGGATTCTATGGTACCATCGGAATCGGAAGAGTTAGAAGCGTCAAAATTGACATCTAATGCTGCATCACCAGAACTCACATCAGATTGAATAGCAGCAATTGGAGCAACCAATTCACCACACAAAAATGGTTCGTCTAAATCATAAAAAATACCACTTTGTAATTGTGCAGAACCATCATTTGGATAAAAGTTATTAAAACTAATAAATTCTTCATTGTTGCTGAAGAATAAATTAGAAGTAGAATTCATATTTTCAATAGAAAAAGTAATAGTTGCCATATCAACCCACTCATCGGTAATTGTGGGGCAACTAGCAAAACCTTGATCTTCTTTCAGCGGAACTTCAAGGTTGATTGTTAGATTAAAAATACCATCAGACACACCGTCAATTCCGTGTACTCCCCAGGCAGAAACAATTCCGATGCAGTTATCTGAACCGTCAAAATGTAAGGATTCATAACTTAAATATTCAAGAGCTGAGGCATTGTATTCGAATAAAACAGAAGAATTACCAAGGTTGGCTTCTTGACCTGTCTGTGTTACTTTAGTCTGTATGGTTACATGATATAATTCGTTATCACAGTCGATCTCAGTCAAAAACTGAAGATCTAATGTTTGGCTAAAAGCTGTACACATTGAAAAGTACAACAATGCTGTTATTGAAGCTATACTTCTAAAATTCATATCATTATATTTCTTATATCAAGCCAATTGAAGTGACAAGTACTCAATAATTGACATTCAAAACAAATGAAAATTGCAAGCACTTCTTTGCGAAAGTGTTTAGTGAATTTTAACACTGTATTAATCGGTAAATACTTATTATCTCGGCTTTACGCAGGTTAGGTACCTCTTCTTACGATATTTTCTTTAATATGTTTACAGACCGTTACAAACAATCATATGTAAAAATCTAACTAGATATAAATTCCTTTTTATCAGAATTCAAAAAAACATATTATTATTTTTCGGCATAAATATTGTGGCGATAAAGAAACAAGACAGGTTTTAATACGTATGTATTAGTTAAGTAATGCGCCACAAGAAAACAATTTCATTTTTGTATTCGTGGAATCTTTTAATTTTTAAAATAAATATTAATCATGGGAGCTATTAACGAGCAACAAGTGTCTAAAATTGATGCTATTAAGAATCTAATATTTGGTGAAGAAATCCATAACATTGATGTTAGATTAGAATTATATGAAGAAAAAATTGAGGAATTAGAAAACAAGATTAATTCATTTTCAAATTTAGTAGACAAAAGAATGGTTTCCATTCAAAAAGAAATTGTAGCCTCTAATAACGAACTATCTGCTAATCTGAGAAAACAAGTTGAAAAAGACATCAAAAATGTTCAAAAAGAGGTTGTAAAAGAAATGCAAACCGTCAAAAAGTCTAGTATTGATGAAAAAGCAAAACTTGCTGATATACTAATAAAAATGGGTCAGAGTTTAAAGAAATAATTTAGATTAAATCTATAAATTCTTCATTGGTGAGTCAATTTAAAAAAATAGAATCTATTTCTGTTAATTCAGTGAACCCAACAGATAATGACTTTGAGAAATTAAAGTCAATTTTGTTGGATGATGATCGGAAAGAAAATGAACTGATTCAGTCTGATTTAAATGAAATAAAAAAAATTCTCACTGATGAAGAATTTAACAAGTTGGTTACGCCTATAATCAAAGCACATTTTGATGATTTGAAAGAAAACTTTACCATGTTGTATGGTGATTTGGTTAGAGATGCTATTGCAAAACAAATCAAAGAACAAGAAGATGAGATGGTTCAGACTATGTTCCCGATTGTTGGGAAAATGACAAAAAAATACATCACCTCTGAGTTTGCTCGATTTGTTGAATTTGTT
Organism: Bacteroidota bacterium; assembly: GCA_020627525.1. Classification (GTDB taxonomy): domain Bacteria; phylum Bacteroidota; class Bacteroidia; order Chitinophagales; family UBA2359; genus JAHDGP01. The sequence goes on along the minus strand of JAHDGP010000027.1, from coordinate 3,243 downwards.
GAGAAGAAATCGCAACCAATCACTGGTAGAGTTTCTAAATTTATCAATAATACCAAAAAGAAACTGGGTATTGACACAAAAAGGCAAAGCAGTTTGATATATTCTGCTTTACACAAACAAATTGAAGAAGTTTTTATTATAGAAAAGTATACTGGCTTCATTATTGCAAGTTATTCTGAAGGCGGTCCTTTCAAACTAAATCAAGAAATGATGGTAGGTCTTTTAACTGCTATTAAGTCGTTTAGTCAGGATGCTATGGGTAAGACGAATGAAATATTGGGTTGCATACAATTTGAGTCATATAATATTGTAACTGTAGACTTTCATAATCACTATGGAGCCCTTGTTATTAATGGACCTGTTACGGAAGGGTTTAAAAGTGAAATAGAAGATCGAATGCTGGATTATGCTGAAGAAAATTTAAAAGGAATTTTAGACTCATCAACAACTTATGATGAACAAAAACTATCTGATTCATTAAAACATTACATCAGTGACGAATAAAAAAATCATACGAAAAAAGGTTTTGTTACTCGGCGCTTTTGCTGTTGGAAAAACCTCCCTAGCCAATCAGTTTACAACTGGTCGGTTCTCTGAACAATATATCTCTACAATTGGCGTAAATATCAAATATAAAAATATTGAATTTGACGATAAAATAGTTAACTTGTTAATCTGGGATATTGCTGATATTGTTACTCATCAAAATATCCCATCTTCGTATTTAAAAGGTACCGAAGGCATCATGCTAGTTTACGATGTTACGCGCTCTGAAACGTTTACTCGTATCTGCTTAGAATATGAAGGATTTTTAAAACAGTTTCCTGAATTAACTAAAATAGTGGTTGGTAATAAAATAGATTTGGTTGAAGACTTAAATAAAATAAAAGCTTCCGACCTGGATCAGTTAACCGATATTTATACAAGTGCTAAAAACGGCAATAATGTAGAAGATGCTTTCAAGCTACTCATTCATCAGTTTGTTGCTTCCTAGTTTTCCTTTTCTAGTTTGTTTTTCTTTTTATTCTTTTTTGTTTCTAATTTTATAGCATATTCAATACTGAAAATATTGGTTTGCACTATACTTTTCAGCGCCCCTTTCTGATAAATATATTTAAGATTTATCTTCTGTCTTTTAGATAAATCATATTTTATACCAGCGTAAATTCTATATTTTTCTAATTTCCAATTATTGTTTATTTGTAGGAAAAACTCCGTGCCCGTGTAAACACCAAGCTTGGACTTTTTTTTTCGTTTATAGTCCAACTGAATTTTTTCACGCAACAAATATTCACCAGCGTTAAATAATTCTGGATTTTCAGAATCATACTGAAACCGCAATCGCAAACCCAAACTAAACGGCTTTATTTTTTTCTTGTAATTTAAATCAGAAAAAAGTCTACCAGAGTTAACCTTGTTTTGAGGTTTTCCAATAAACCTGTAAGCAGCTGATAATTTTAAATCTTCTATTATTTCTCTCTCAATAGTAAATTGATAATAATTCAATTTATACAATCCAAAGTTATTATTTCTTCTATGATTGGTATTAAAAGAAGCTGTCCATTTTTTATTTATCGACTTATCAATCTGTAAACCCAACCACAATTCATTGTCCCGATTTACCTCACTTTGCCCATTGCTATATAAAAAAGAGGAGCAAAGTATTATAACAATAACTAAATACTTCATTACAAATCTTCCGCTTTTTGTTGATCTGCCTTCAAAGCAGATTCACCAATAATATTATTTTTTGTAGGATCATAATTCACTGTAATCCTGGCTGTGTCATTTAAAAAATTTATTCTATTGATTTCAACATCAATAATTTTCAATCCTGTTCTCTCCTCCAAATCTTGAATCAGCAAATGTTTATTTTGGGGTTTTATATTTTCTATTTTCTCATAAGTAATCACCTGAATGGCTCCTTTAAAATTCAACCATACTCTTTCTAAATAGTAGAGCAATCCCAATATGGTGAAATTTGTAAAGAACAACTCAAAATAACTTACCTTCTTCGTACTTAATGCATTTATAACAGCAACAATAATTACTGCAAATAAATACGTCATTTCTTTTACAGGTAATGGATTGGTTCGATACCTTAACAATGAAAATAATGCAAAAATACCAAAGGCAAAGCCAATTTCCAACTTTACACTACTTAGCAAATAACAAACAAAAAAGGTGAGTGCATTAAATATTATAAATGTAAAAAAGTATTCTTTATCTCTTCGAGTTGGAAAATATACACCTCTGATTATTGCAAGTGCAATTGTTATATTGATTCCAAATCTAAAAAGTAGATTAAAAAAATCCTGCTTATCAATAATCTTTATTTCGAAAACCCTGATACTTTCTAATAAATCTAATATGTTGCCAGAGCTTGCTGCTTCTAAAATCATAATTTTATTTTAATCATCCGCCAAACTATTAATTTTGATTAATTTCTTTTTAAATCTATTGTATTTGACATTCGGATAACAACTTAATATTCCCAAACAGTATTTACTAATTTTATATGGATAAACTCCATTGTTTTTCAAAATTTCAAACATTGGCGATTTTCTATTTTGCTTGCTTTGTTTCAACTCCACAATTACCAATCTATCTTTTACAACTTTATTAGTATCCTTTTGATAAGTCAAATTTAAATCAATTGTTGCTCTTTCTGAAAATTTCTTGTCAACCAATGTCAATCTGTTAAACAATATTTGAATACAAAATTGAAAGTTCCACTTTTCTCGATCACTTATATTTTTATCAAACAAAGCTTTGGCTTCGCTTGTCAAGTATTTGTAAATATCATCTGTTTTTATTCTCTTTTTATTTGTTCTTCCTTTATTGTTTTTCATCTTTAACTCAAAAAAACTCAAGTCTGAATCAACATATTTTCTATAACGAATCTTAAACCTATTTTTTCGATCATTGTGATGAAGGTGGTATAATTTCAAATCAGGACTATCAAAATAAATTGAATCATATTGGTTTAACCTGGTGCCATTTATGTCCAATATGGAATAGTGTTTTTGAAGCTCCAATAGAACAACTGCTAACTTTTCAATATCAAATATAAACTTGGTATCCACCCTGTTTAACAAGCTAACTTGATCCAATTCCTTAAGACCAACGCCATTAAACATATTTATTATTTTATTAATATTATATTTATGGTTTAATGTATTTTGCAAACGATGCATTTTGATTTCAAATAAGTGATAAGATCAAATTAATGTGTGTAAAAAT
>JAHDGP010000419.1 GCA_020627525.1 Bacteroidota bacterium | reverse complement strand
AGAGCTCACCAGTAGAGAAATCAGCTCTTCCATCTATTTTCATAAAACGGTATTGACTGCCCCAACTCCAAAACATATTATTTGCAGTACTTTGAGGATGATCTGCTTCGAATGTTTGAGGGTCTATCAAGTTTTGTTCAGGGGTCAATCCTAGATTAAAACGTATGGATTTATAATTACCTGCAGTAAGTGTATTATTAACAGATTGAGGGCTGAATAAGTCTTGAAGACTTACATCCGAAACAATAAAAGGGGAATCTCCATCATTGAGTAGTGCAATTTCAGAAAAATAAATATCGAAGCCAGAGAACTGAACAAATTGTCCCTCCGAATTGGTGTAAACTTGATTCTTTAAGAGTTCAGTATTATTGATTTCAGCAGAAAAATTGATATTGATTGAGCCAGATTCTTCATCGGGCGAACAGCTATAGCCAATGATCCCTATTAAAGCAAATAGGAGAAGTCCATTTATGAATTTCATTTCTAAATTTATTTTGTAGGTCTAAAACAGTTTGTAATTGCCATATTAAAGTTAGTTCGGACTTTTGATGCCTTGAACCTCCAGTATCTAATTAAATAACGCATTAAATTCCCAAACAGTTGTTTGAACGATAAAAAAGTGTGGTACTGTCGGCAGCCCAACCAGTAGGCTTTAAACCTGTAAATGTGATTTGTTTAAACCCTTTTTCTTTATAAAAATCCCAAGCTTCTTGATAACGAGGACGCGAAGAGTCGTCCAAAAGCAATATTCCATCGTCTTTAAGATGATTAAATGCATTAATGGCGCATTGCACACGTTCTCTACCATCAATAATGATTAAATCAAAAGGAGTCGTTTGTTCTTGAATAACTTGGGTGTAGTTGTCACTGAGTGGTCGATAAATCAACTCTACTTTTTCTAAAGTAGAAAGTTGTTTATTCATTCTATTATACCATTCTTTATTGTACTCAACAGATGTGCAATGACCAACTTTTTGAGCCCAAAAAATAGTGGAATAACCAGAACCGTATTCAAACAGACGCATGTTTTGGTTCAAACGCTCTTGTAAAAAGTTAATGACGCAATAATTCATCCAGGGAAGTGGATTACCTTTGGCATCACAAGGTTTATTGGATAAAAACGATTGAATAAAACCAGTTTTTTGTAAAAATGCGTTTGGGTCTTGCGACCAATATCGCCAAAAATTCCATAAAAGGATTTTATTAAATACCTTTTCAGGTAATAAGGAAGATAGAAAACGTTTCAACATTTTATTGAGTCTGCTCTATTTGTACAACAGACAAAAGCAAAGATACAATCTTATGTATTCAATGACAGAACATATAAGGGAAGCAATTGATTTGAATAAATCTCGAATGCCTCTTTATGCCAAATTAACCGACAAAAAAAGTCTTAAATATTCTCGAAGATTAATTATAATAGAATATTGCTGTTTGTTTGTTGCTAAAATTATAGATCATCGGGCAGCCTTTTTTCATAAGCATAAGGTGAAAATAATATCGACGGATTTTATTTCAATGACAAAAACACCCGTTTTTAAATCTTCTTTTGCAAAACATATCAATTATAAAAAGGAATTTGTTGAGTTGAGTTTGAATGAAACGAGACAATCATTACAAACTTTAATTCAAAAGTCAGACTTTGGTGGTATTGATACTTTGTGTGCTCAATTTTTATTTCAAATATCTAAAAGTCCACATCATTATGGGATGATACGGCATTTATTTGAATCTATAAGAAGAATTGCTTATTTGGCTCCACTTCATGATGCAGAATGTCAAAAGCGATCCATTAAAAGTAGTATCCCACTTTCGAAAATATTATTACGTCTTCATTTAATCATTTTACACCAAGCCTATCTTTTTGATAAAGAGATTGCATTCATACAAAATAAGGGTGTACCTTTTATTATACAAGATATGCCGAGAATTGAATTAGAAAATCCGTATAAATACTCAACTACTTCCTTGATTTAAATTACGGTTTCATTTTTGGTGCTAATTGAGCAGTAATACAACATTTTTTGACAGATTTGATTTGAAATCAAAATTTTGTTACTCAAAGCACTGATTATAAACAGTTGTTTGGTCAATACAGTATAATGGTCTAATTACTTCATCTATTTTAAAAACACTCTTGATACTAGGTGTTTTTGTGCACAAAAACTTGGTTAAAATATCTTTGCTTTGCTGCCAAATTTTTTAAAAATTAGATAATCGTCTAAAAATTTGGTAGTTCAGATTCTTTATCATAAATTGGTCACCCAATTACTGGTTAGGCAATTTCGGGCTTATGAAAAATTGAAATTCAAAACTTATTTGGGACTTCCTATTTAATTTGGAAGTAGATTATGTGTTAATTAAAAGGTGTATTATTGAATTCTCTTAACACTATTTCATTAAAGTTAAAAATTCTGAAGCAGTAGTCTCGTGCTTGTTTTTATGCCAATAACATAATATGTTTCAAAAGTTGTAAAAAGTACAAACAAATAATTTTATCAAATTTTTTAAAAATAAACGTAACTAAAATGAAATTTTTTTTAACAAAAATAAATAAGAACATCTTTTTAGCGATGTCCTTGTTTTTGGCACTTACATTAGTCACATCTTGTGACGATGAAGAACCGATGGATGATCCAATGGAAGAACCAATGGAAGACCCTTCAACCGTTATCGCTAGTTTTACATCTCAGGTTGATGCCGACAATTCTTTGACCTATGCTTTTACTAATAACTCTGTAGTAAATGGAATCGATGATACTTCTTTCGATTCTTCTTGGGACTTTGGTGGTGATGGGACTTCAACTGATGCGAACCCTTCTCATACTTTTTCTGCTGAGGGAACTTACGACGTGACATTAACAGTAACAGCTTCTGATGGAGAAGTTGGAACGGTTACAGAGACAGTTGAGGTTACTGCACCTAAAAACAGATATGCTGTTATTACTGACTCAAAAGATGATGATACTGGTGAGCTTAGATTAGCTGTTGATTCTATTGCAAATGGTAAGGTTACTTTTATGTACAGAGTGGCCGCAGGTCCTGTTGATATGGATATCAAGGACGGTTTTATCAATGTTGCGGGTAATTCAACAACTGGTGATTTTGCATTGGTTGAAGTAAGATTGAAAGACGATGCACCGCATGAATTCCGTGAAGGCGCTTCTGATGAGACTATTGCAGCTGCTAATTTCCCAGAAGGAATGCCTAATGTTTGGGTTCCTATTGAGATAAGCTGGTCTGCTGATGGTACCAATTATCCAACATATACTGTTATCATTGATGGTAACACAATAATCGCTGATGCAGTAAGTACTACTAATGGTGGTGTTGATGATGAAGCACCTCATTTAGAGGCTGTAAAAAATGGAGCTGCTAATTTCCAGTGGAAATATAATTCTAATTCATCGGTAAATGATGGCGTTTATCATGTTGATGATATAGTTGTTTATTCTGATGGGGTTGTCGTTTTTGAAGATAATTTCCAAGGTAGAGTAGCTGGTGATGATTTAAAT
>JAHDGP010000418.1 GCA_020627525.1 Bacteroidota bacterium | reverse complement strand
CCCAAAACAGGGTTGGCAATTCTATTGGGATAAATTACCTGAACGACTGGATAAGAATTTCCAATGTTAAAATCATTGCCAAAACCCAATGAATTATTAATAATTGGGTAACTGATATGATCAGCCCAAGGCGCTCCAAAAGTAGACGGACCAGTCAACGCAGAATCTTCAATATCTTCTGTTTCAAGTGCTAAAAAAATCAAAGAATTATCACCCGCAGGTCCATATTCAGTATAAGCAACCTCTAAAGCAGCAGCATACGACCAACTAATATTATCCCAAGAAGCAAATGAAAATAGTAAAACGGGTTTGCCAGTATCTAAATAATCATACAAATTATGATTTGTTCCACTAATATCAGTCAATGCAAAATTTGGTGCAACCGAATTTTGCTCTAATTGTGCATTTAAATTAAACATAAATGCAAAGGATAGTATAACTATTAATAACTTGTTCATATTTAGGGAAGTTTTTTCCAAGGTTTAAATTGTAAAATTCGAAAATGAAGATACAACATTTAGTAAAATAATACCAACATGCTCTAAGTATGTAGTATAAAAATATCTATCACAATAACGAAAAAAAAGTGCATTGCGTTACTTTAAAAAGTAAGCACAATGCACAGTTAAGTATTTTTCGAAGTATTTTTTAAAAAATTACTTACTTATTACAAACTTTTTAGTGGATGTTTCAGAACCATTAGTAAAGCTGATAAAATATACACCATTAGTATAATTGCTAGCGTCAATTGTTAAAGAATTAAAACCGACTGTCTGTTGCGTGTTTATGTCTGCTATTTCGCGACCAAGAACATCAGAAACAGTGATTTTTAAATCAACCAACTCATCTAATTCATAAGTAACATTTACAAGATCAATTGCAGGAGTTGGGAAAACGGAAACCTCTCCAAAAAATGCCAAGTCATTGATTCCAGTCATTCCGACTGTAACTTCCTCACATTTATTTGAAAGTCCTTCATCATTTACAACCTTTAAACAAACATTGTAAGTACCTGCCATTTCATAAGTATGTGTATCTGGTGCTTGATCAGTAGCTTTGGTACCGTCACCAAAATCCCATTGCCATCCTTCAGCAAAAGTAGAATTGTCAGTAACCTCAATAGTCAATTCATCAAAATCTGTTGTATAATCAAACAGGGCAGTTGGTTTTTCAGCTACAGTCACCATTTCACAATGTGTGTGCTCACCAGCACTATTGGTTACTGTTAAACAAACTTCATATTCTCCATTTGCTGTATATTCATACTCTTCTGGATTTTGAACTTCGATTGCCTCGCCATCAGTAATGAAAACCCAACTCCATGTTTCAGCGAAAAACGAATTGTCCATAACTGTAACAAATGCAGTGCTTTCCTCACTTTGTGTAAATGTAAACATTGCATCAGGCATAACCTCAACGGTGACAGTTTCTGTAAAAGTAGCTTCCTCACCATTTTCATCTGTAATAGTCAATGTAACATCGTATGTTCCGTTTTGTGTATACGCATGGTCATGTGGACCAGCTCCGTCAGCAAATTCAGATCCATCACCAAAGTCCCAAGACCAAGATGCAGCACTACCGATTGATTTGTCCTCAAACGAAACAATTCCTGTTTCTTGATCCACCTCAGCAGTAAAAGCAGCTGTCAACGGTAACTCCAATGTTATTTGACTTGCATTGGCAACATTTCTTTCCCATACATCCTCCTCATATTTCATAACCGTACCAATTATTCTGATATCTTCAGGCTTATAACTTGCAGGAACAGTATAAGTAAAAGTATGACTATATTCTTCCCCTTTAACAATTAAATCAGATGGCAAAGAACCAGCTTCTCCCCATTGTCCACCAAGTAATTTTCTACCAACGTGGTCGTAAATCATATCGGCAGCGGGCACAGGATCTGGTAAACTCTCATATCCTCCCATAGGACCAGCAGCACCGCCAGCATAATAGTTTACTTGGTTGTATTGAGCGTTTGAGCCAGTAACATGCATTTCAACAATCATTGCATTTATACGGTATTCATCTCTTGTTTGAATGGCAAAGTTTGAATTAACAGTTACTGTAAGTTCTCTTGTTGTTGGTTCAAATTCAGCTACAGTTTCAACTTCAACGATCGGTATAGCATTGTTCAACCTATTGTTTAAGACAGCTTCAAATTCACTTGGATCAGCTTCAACAGCTCTATCAACAACACCACTAGGGTATCCTTGAATGTAATTCCCGATAGCAGAATCCCACGGACCATCAACCATAGGGTCATTGTTATGAACAGCTACAATTATTGCTTGATCGCCATATTTTTCTTCTATAATTTCATTAAAAATATGTCCTCTTGGACACCATCCACACCAAGTACCAGTTGCTTCTTCAATCAATACTTTTTGTTCTGGTAATTCATCTTCATCCAAAACATTAATGAATTGCAAATAAGTATTGTTTTCAGGAACCTCATCAGTTTCTCCACTATTGATATTTTCCAAAGACAATTGTAATTCATAAACACCAGGTGCAGCATCAAATGCTTCAAAAATTACAAATTCTTGAGATTGAAACGAAGCTAAGTCTGCTTTACTAATAGATAAAGTTTCTTCATCCGCACCATCTAAAGAGTAAACGATGTCAAAATTATTAATTGTATTACCACCATTATTAGAAATATTTACAACTACATCTTCCCCTTCAAAGATTACTGTTGTAGTTGGATCAATCTGTCCTTCATAGGCGAATTCTGGTACGGAAACTTTAAAATCATCCATAAAGAAACCATAATTCCAAACACCTCCATCATTATATCTAAATCTCATTTGTACTTCGGCTTCACCAGAAACACCAGTCATCGCCAATTTGAAATCATCGTTCCATTCATTTGTACCTTCCAACTCGATTGACTGCCAATTGGTAGCAGAAGATTTTTTATATTCAAAGAAAGCTTGTTCATTTACACCACCTTCATCACCATCTGGGAAAAAGTAACTAAATGCAACAACTATAGATTCATAATTTAGGTCTGAAAAATCTTGGTTGGGTACGTTTAATATATCATTTGATTTATCACAATCGCAGGCATCATCGTTCGTTCCTATAAAGGTTGTGTGGCTAGCAATAGGAAGATATTGTGATTGTAATTGTGAGGCTGTTCCAACTATATAACCGCCATCTGTAGCTTGAGTCTCAATGGTCCAACCATCTGGCAATGCCCCGAACTGAAAATCTTCAGAAAAAACAACCGTTTGGGCATTTATCTGATTAGCAAAGAGAAAGACCAATATAACAGTACATAGTAAGTTAAGTGTAAACTTTTGAGTCATAATTTATTATTTAATAGATTTTGTTTGAATGCCCGTAAATATAAGCAAATCCTATGATGATACTCATTTATTATCGTCATAATTCGGACATTTAATATGTTAATTTTAAAGAATTGTCAGTTATGTTATTCAGTTTCCCTACTGTCTATTGCAATAATTATTCCGCTTTTTATATTTATTTGTATAATTTAATATAATTTTTT
>JAHDGP010000417.1 GCA_020627525.1 Bacteroidota bacterium | reverse complement strand
AACAAAATTATAATGATAAAATAACCATTCTCCAAAGTTTAAATCAAAGGTTTCCATCGTCCAATTTTAATGATGATGCCTTATATCAAATTGCCATTACACAGGCATTGCAGCAACAATACAATCCATCTTTAATTAGTTTATTGGATTTAATTAAAAAATACCCCGAAGGAAAATACTACAGTCAATCCCTTTTAGACATTGGAGTGATGTACTATAATATTGATGAATTTGATCCCGCTATTATCTACTATGATCGTGTAATAAAGGAGTTTCCAAACAGCCCAGAAGCAAAGCAAGCTGTATTTAATTTAAAAGAAGTTTATATGGCTAAAGGCGATTCTGATGCCTACTTTGATTATATTGAAGAATCTCCAGATATTGAAATAAGCACCAGTGGTCAAGATACCATTATGTACCAATTTGCGGAGAGTTATTATGAAAACGGAGATTGTATGAATGCAGTTTCTGAATTTAATAAATATTTAAAAAACCATCCTCGTGGTGCCTATGTTTTATATGCCCATTTCTATCGTGGTGATTGTCTGTATCAAAATAAAAAATACAGTAGAGCAAGAGACGATTTCGATTTTATTGTAAAACAAAAATCTAACATGTTCTCTGAGAAAGCATTGATGCGGGGAGCCAGAATAGCTTTTGTTGTTGATAAAAACGATGAAAAAGCATTTCAATATTATAGAAAATTATTAAATACAAGCTCCGATCCTTCTGTTAAAACAGAGGCCTTAAAAGGTTTGACAAAAGCGGCGTACAGCTTGGGGAATGATAAGGCTGTCAAAGACTATGGAAATCAATTACTACTAAATAAGAGAGCTTCGCAAAATGATAAATTAGAAGCGAATTTCTTCTTGTCAAAAATTGCTTACAAAGCTGGTGATTATGGAACAGCACAAGGCTATTTTAAAAATGTTGCTGTTAAAAATAATGCGGAACTAGGAGCTGAAGCAAGGTATTTATTGGCTGAAATTTTATTCAAACAAAAGAAATACAATGAAGCAAAAGAAGCTTGTTTCAGAGTTGATAGAGAAACACCTGAGCAAGAATATTGGGTGGTAAATTCATTTATTTTATTAGGAGAAATATATGAAAAGCAAGGAGAATTGTTTCAAGCAAAACAAACATTGAAAAGTATTGTCGATAATTATGATGGAGATATGGATTTGCTCGAAAAAGCAAAAAGTAAATACGAAAGTATTGTCAGTAAAGAAAAGTCGCAATCAAAATTAGAAGAGGATAAAGGCGATTCAAAATTATTGGAATTGGACGAAGACAACTAGTAGAGAAGACACATTGAATGCGTCTGTGCTAATTATCCATTGCAATGTGTAGTCCAGTTGTAAAGCAACCAATAGTAAGACGCAATACATTGCGTCTCAAACAAAACAAAAAAAATGAACAATAAAATAATCATATTAATATCAATATTATTTTGGGGAATAAATCTTGCTGCACAAGACGACCAAAAACCAGAGGAAGGTATACAAAATGAGTCGATTGAAGTGGTTAAATTATATGAACCAATCTTAGCCAAAGCGAAAAAAATTGATTTTTCGCCCGACCCATTGACCATAAAGTCAGAGACACCTGTTTACAATGATTACCAGGTTCCAAATAAGTTTTTAACCCTAAAATTCGATCCACCAAGTTTAAAACCATTGGCGTTGAAAAGCCGTTCAAATAAAAATGATGTAAATGATGGATCAATTTATACTTGTTGGTTAAAAGCAGGCTTTGGAAATCATTTGACACCCTTATTGGATTTTTCTTGTAATACGCGAAAAGCAAACTCTAACATAATGGGGATGAATATAAAACACCTTTCATCAAGATTAAAAGGTGATTATCCTCAAGATTTTATGGAAAATGAAGGCAAATTTTTTGGAAAATTCTTTACCAATTCGAATTATTTCAATGTAGATGTAAATTTTGAACACGATCGCTTTTTCTTTTATGGATTTGATAAAGCTGATACATTATTATACCCGATAGAAAAAAGCGATGCAAGAATTATATACAATGCCATTCCTATAAATTTAGAATTTGGAAATAAAACGGATTTAAGATCAAACTTCCACTATAAGGCAAACTTGAATTATCATTATTTTTGGAGCAATTACAGTATGACTGAACATTATATCGGTTTTAATACGGCAATAGAAAAGGATTTCGATTCAGGATTAGGTGTTGGATTAAATATGAAAACAGACTACGCTTCCTCCACCGATACAATTTTGGCATCTTTTGAACAAAGAACTCCTTTTGCTTTCAATGCCATTCCACATTTGTATTATAAAAAAGCATTTGGAATAGTAAAGTTAGGAGCGTCGTTAATTGTAGACCAAACTGAGTTTTTGCCATTTCCCTATATATATGCTGAAGGACACGCAATTGAAAAGTATTTGACAGTTTATGCTGGTTTAGAAAAAAACTACCGCTTCAATAATTTCAAATCAATGTCTGATATGAACCCATTTATTGGACAAAGTCAAGAATTGACCAATACCATTGATCGCTCAATTTTTGGAGGATTTAAAGGCAATTTAGGATCTAATTTTACCTATGATTTAGGAATAGAAAGTGTTGAAAGTCAGAACCAATTACTTTTCAATAATTATGCATTTGACACCACCCAGTTCCAAAGCATTTATGAACCAGAATTTAATAAGTTTGCGGTAAAAACAACCCTTTCTTACGTTCCAACAAGCCGTACAAACATAAGTTTGACAGCAGCGTATAATAACTATTCCAGCACTATTAACGAAGAGGCTTGGCATATGCCAGCCCTAAATATTGATTTAGGCATGAATTTTGCCTTATCTAATAAACTAAACGTAGGAAGCGATATAATGTACTTTGCAAAAACTTATGCACGTAACCCAGAGGGTGAGGCTGTAAAAATTAAAAACATTTTTGATATAAACTTATCTGCTAATTATCAGATTAATAGTAATTTTTATTTATTTGCGGATGCAAACAACATTATTAATAGCAAATATCAACGTTTTTTGAACTATCCATCATACGGCTTTAATGCTATTGGTGGTGTTATTTTAAGATTTTAATCCCCTTCTATCGTGAATCATATAGACAAACATCTTCGAGAATTATTGTTTCAACTTGAAAAAGTATCTGTTAAAGGTCTTGGCACGTTCATAACTTTTCAAACACCTGCTAGAATCAATGAGGAACAACAAATTATTGAGCCGCCAAGAAAAGGGGTTCGTTTCAATCATACTATTGAAACTGATGAAGATTACTTTACCACTTTTATTAGTGAAAGAGAAAATTTATCGCGCGTTCAAGCTTTAGAACTGATTGATAATTATGTTGAAAATATCAGTAAAGAGGTATTGCAAAATATCGGCTATACTTTACAAGGTATTGGAACATTTATCGAAGGAAACAATCAGTCTTTGAGGTTTATTCCAGATCCAAAGGCAAATTTTAATACACAAACGTATGGCTTAGGAGATGTTGATTTGCCTGAGAAAAAAGAAATTGTTGA
>JAHDGP010000026.1:20770-21709 GCA_020627525.1 Bacteroidota bacterium | reverse complement strand
AAGGTTATCAGGAACACTGCAATTTGAAAAATCATTATTACTTGGGAGGTCTAAAAGTAATTCATAAAGTGACACATTATTTGCAGCAACTAATATTTGATTTGCTGAAACATCATTCGAATCATCAATGTGAAGTTCATTTTTTTTACAAGAAAGGAATAGGGAGCCAATAAGAAAAGCAATTATAAATAATCTAGTTTTCATTATTAAATATTTAAGGATGAATAAAGCCTAAATTTAATACATGAAATTATACACAACAATTACAGAATCAGAGAAAAAACTTACACCATTTCATATGTTTATAGATGTAGTTGTTTGTAAGTCAGTTATTTAGTAGCTGTTTTTTGATGTGCAAATACTTACTCATTTTTGAAGTTTGTTATTTGTGCTTAAGTTTTACCAATAGAAAAAGTCTGATCAAGTTATTCATAAATTTAACTTGATCAGACTTAACTGTTTAACTACAAATGATATTTCTATTTTTATAAATTGTTTTTGTAAGTATTTACAACTTTGCTGCTTACTTTTTCATAACACTTGTTGGTAGCGTAAACCAAATCAGGCAACTGACCAGAGCCGAAGCTAGAATGCCCAACCTAAAACGATTCCAAATCGAACAATGGGGACAGGCAACCTGTTACTATCAATCCCAACAGAATTAGATGTACTATAAACGCCTAGTACATCTCTAGTTAAAGAACTAGAATTAACATCATTATCAAGCTCATCTATAAAATCCTGTTCTAAATCTTTATATTCTTCAGGAGTAATACCTGAGATGTTTCTCACTTCACCTTTGATATTTAGACCACCCATTCCAAAGCCTCCATTTATACCAAAAGTAAAACCGCTATTGCCTATCCATTGACCACCAAGAATCAAACCACCACCAATTGAATTTATATCAAAATCGCCAAGACCCTCTCTGTCAATAAT
>JAHDGP010000026.1:13472-20760 GCA_020627525.1 Bacteroidota bacterium | reverse complement strand
ACCATCTGTAAATTGATAAGAAAATTCTGTAAGTCCATATTGATAATATCTCAAAAACGGTCCTATATAGAAACCTTCTGCGCCTCTTCCTCCTGGATACCATCTAAGCTCTGGAGTTACATCAAGACCTCTAAATTTTGGATTTGTAATTAACGAACCATCATCAACACTGTCATCAATAAAATTGAGGCTTATATCTGCATTGTTCATTACAACAATACCAACCCCTGTTTTTATTCCAAGTTTAGGGCTTATGGTATATTCATATCCAAGATTTACCTTCGTTCCAAGAATACTTGTAGGTGTCCAAGTAATAACGTGATCTCTTTCTCCTTTTTGAGCAAATATCAAAACACTGGTAAATAAAAGAAATGCCGAAAAAGTAAGTATTTGTTTTTGTATAAATTGGATGTTCATAATGCTTATTTTGCAGGTTTGTAAATGACTTAATTGTTATATACAAATACGAAAAAAAAATTCTTAAGTTGAAATGCAAATATATAGTTTTTTTTCATAAATGTGTTTTATACTGACACGCTAACGCTAAATAAGTTTAAAAACTAGAATCAATATAAAATATCAACCAAAGTAGAAATAACAATACTAACCAATCTTGGTATTAAATAACGAAATTCAACAAAATTTTTTGGATTTTATATGAATTGTTATTTTATAAAGATTTTGTGTCATAATTTCAGATTATTATTAACAGTCAATAGATTAACAGGATATGTCTCAAAAGAAAATCAGTAAATTGTTGGTCGCCAATAGAGGTGAAATAGCGATTAGAATACTCAGGGCTTGTACCGAGTTAGATATAGAAACGGTGACAATTTATACCTTTGAGGATAGATACTCATTACACAGATATAAGGCTGATGAAGCTTATCAAATAGGTAAAGATGACGAACCATTACTTCCTTACTTAGACATTGAGGCAATTATTAAAGTTGCCAAAGATTCTGGTGTTCAGGCAATCCATCCTGGTTATGGTTTTTTATCTGAAAATGTATTGTTTGCATCAAGATGTAGAGATGAGGGAATCATATTTGTAGGTCCTGATCCTGAAATAATGGAAAGGCTGGGCGATAAAGTGAAAGCTAAAAAAGTTGCTGTTGAAGCGGGCGTGCCTATCATAGAAAGCAACAAAACAAAACTAACAACAACAGAGCAGGCAATTGAAGAGGCCAATCGCATATCTTACCCTGTTATCGTAAAGGCAGCTTCTGGCGGCGGCGGGCGTGGAATGCGTGTCATTCGAACCGATGCTGATTTGCAAAAAGCATTTATTGAGGCGAGACGAGAAGCTATGAATGCATTTGGTGACGATACTATTTTTCTAGAAAAATTTATTGAAAACCCCAAACACATTGAAGTTCAAATTGTAGGAGACCATCATGGGAATTTGGTGCATTTATTTGAAAGAGACTGTTCTGTGCAAAGACGATTTCAGAAAATAGTCGAAGTGGCTCCAGCAAAATCATTGGATCAAGAATGCAAAAATAAACTGTATGACTACGCTTTGAAAATAACCAAATTCGTAGGGTATAACAATGCTGGTACGGTAGAGTTTTTGGTAGATGTTGATGATGACAATAGAATATATTTTATAGAAGTAAATCCACGTATTCAAGTGGAGCATACCATAACAGAAGTGATTACTGGTGTGGATTTGGTGAGGACTCAAATTAAAATTGCAGAGGGATATGCTTTAGATTCTGAAGAGATAAGTATTGAGCAAAGTAAACTCTCTTGTAATGGCTTTGCGATTCAATGTAGAGTAACAACAGAAGATCCTAAAAACAATTTTCAACCTGATTTTGGAACAGTCATTGCTTACAGAAATGCTGGTGGCTTTGGAATTAGAATTGATGAGGGCAGTTCTTATCCTGGTGTGAAAATTTCTCCGTTTTTTGATTCAATGCTGGCAAAAGTTACTGCTTGGGGAAGAACATTGGAAGATTCAAGTAGTAGGCTTAATCGGGCTTTGATAGAATATCGAATCAGAGGGGTAAAAACAAATATTGATTTTTTGTTGAATATTCTTTCTAATGATGAATTTAGATCTGGTGATGCAACAGTGAAATTTATCAAAAAAAATCCAGACTTATTCAACTATAAAAAGAGAAGAAACAGAGCAACAAAGCTATTGCGCTTCCTCGCAAATGTATCGGTGAATGGAAATGACGATGTACCATTCATTAATAAAGAGGCTGTGTACCTTCCTGCCGTCGTACCAGAGTTTGACGAAGAAGCAATTCCAGCAAAAGGAACGAAAGATATTTTAAATGAATTAAAAGCAGATGGTTTTTCTAAATGGATTAAGGACCAGAAACAGCTTTTGATCACAGATACAACAATGCGTGACGCCCATCAATCATTACTCGCTACTCGTGTCCGTTCGCAAGATATTTTGGCAGTGGCAAGAAGTTATGCAATTCACCAACCACAAACTTTTTCAATGGAAGTTTGGGGAGGGGCAACCTTCGATGTTGCGATGCGATTTTTAAAAGAGTCTCCGTGGCAACGCTTGAGAGATTTAAAAGAGGCTATGCCCAATCTTCTTTTACAAATGTTATTGAGAGGATCAAATGCAGTAGGATATACGGCTTATCCAGATAATTTAGTAGAAAAGTTTGTTGAGAAATCTTGGGAGAATGGGGTAGATATTTTTAGAATTTTTGATTCATTGAATTGGATTGAAAATATGAAAGTTAGTATAAATGCAGTTCGTGAACGAACGAATGGTTTAGGATTAGCTGAAGCGTGCATTTCTTATACAGGAGATATTTTAGATCCTACAAAAACAAAGTACGATTTGAATTACTACCTAGACTTGGCAAAGCAACTAGAAGATGCAGGAGCGCATATTTTAGCCATAAAAGATATGGCTGGATTATTGAAACCCTATGCTGCTGAAAAGTTGATTCTCGCTTTGAAAGAAACAGTTGATCTTCCAATTCATTTACACACCCACGATACCTCTTCAGCTCAGTTGGCTACCTATATAAAAGCGACGGAGGCAGGCGTTGATATTGTAGATGTAAGTCTGTCAGCCCTTTCAGGTATGACGGCACAGCCAAACTTTAATACACTTGTACAGATATTAAAACAAACAAAGCGAGATCCAAATTTCAGTTTGACATCTTTAAACAAGTTTTCTGATTATTGGGAAGTTGTCAGAAGTTGGTATTATCCATATGAAGCAGGTCTGAAGGCGGGGACGGCTGCTGTTTACAAGCACGAAATTCCAGGAGGGCAATATTCTAATCTGGTTCGACAAGCAGGAGCTTTGGGTTTGACTGGAAGGATGGAAGAAATTTCAAAAACCTATTCAGATGTAAATGAACTGATGGGAAATATTATCAAAGTAACTCCTTCATCGAAAGTTGTAGGCGACCTCGCTTTGTATATGGTGACAAATGGATTGACAAAAGAAGATATTTTAGAGAAAGGAGAAGAAATAGATTTTCCTCAATCAACAAAGAGTTTCTTTAGAGGCGAGTTGGGACAGCCCTATCAAGGTTTCCCCAAAAAGATGCAAGAACTCGTTCTGAAAGGAGAGAAGCCTTTTACTGAAAGAGCAAATGCCCATTTGAAACCAATAAATTTTGAAGAAGAATTTGCGACCTTCCAGAAAGAATTTGAAGATATGGCTACCATCGAAGATTTTCTTTCTTACAAACTTTATCCGAAAGTTTTCAAAGATTACTACGACCATCACCAAACCTACGGCAATGTCTCAGTAATTCCTACTTGGGAGTTTTTGTTCGGAATGAAAGAAGGGGAGGAAGTTATTTTCCAAATGGCTCCAGGTAAAAATATTCTAATAAAATTAATTTTCATTACTGATGCAAATGAAAACGGTGTAAGGGATGTCGGTTTCAAACTAAATGGTAAAACCAGAATTATCCAAGTTACAGATTTAACAATGGATGTTGACATTGTTGAAAATGCCAAGGCAGTTGATGTGACTCATATAGGCGCACCCTTACAAGGAAAATTATCTAAAGTATTTGTAAAGGCAGGCGATGAAGTAGAACGCAACACACCACTATTTGTAATAGAAGCAATGAAAATGGAGACAACCGTAACATCAACGTGTAAATCAAAAATCAGCAAGTTGCAACTTAACGAAGGGGTGATGGTCCAAGCGGACGATCTAGTAATTGTTTTTGAAGAAATTGTCTGATTTTTTTGGCACACATTTGGATACTGAAGTGATGAGTTCCAAAGAATATGCCACACTGACTTATCTAAACTTTTTAACAAATAATTAAATAAAAAACCCAGAATTACCAATCAGTAATTCTGGGTTTATGCTTACAACCTTGTTTTATAGAATCTCTCTATTTTATAGTAGGTCTCCAAGTTTGTCTTTAGCAGCATCAACAATACCACCAAGCCCATCACCAGCTTGTTCAGCACCACCGGTAACTTTGTCAACAATGCCACCAAGACCGCCTTCAGCGCCGCCAGTAACTTTGTCAATTAAACCACCAAGTCCGCCAGCACCACCAGCTAAACCAGAAAGAGCGTCCATACTGAAACCTGAATTTGCAGGATCGTCTGACTGAACTTTGCTGCCAAGTGAACCTAATATTTTAGGAACCATTCCACCAGCCAAACCACCAGCAAGAACAGAGCTTAAACCTAGTTTAGAGACCAATGAACCACTGAACATATTGACAATTTTAGAAACAATTGGATTATCCGTTAATCCAGAAGCTCCACCTGTCAAAAGACCTTGAAGGCCGCTGATATTTCCAGACATTAACTCGCCTTTTAATCCGTCAACAACACTTTCTTGTGCCACATCCGCAACACCATTCATTTGCTCATCACTTAATTGCTCATCAGAACCTTGCATGTATTCCATAGCTTGATTCTTAACTAGATTTGATATTTGATCTAACATTAACATTATTTTAATTGAAAAATTATTGTGAAATTATTTTCAAAAATTGGACGAATACCCTTCTTTGTGTCACACTAGGTTAATTATCAATACTCTATTAGAAGGAGTAGAGAAGTGGATCTAGAGACAGTATTCTAAAAAATCACACAATTGAAACGATACGGAGAAGTTTGTGAGAATGTTCCCGCTTTTATAAATATTAAGATAATTTTATATGTTTTTTATTTGGGCGTTCCCTTCGGTCGGGCTGATCCGTTTGTACTCATCATTGCTATCAGCTATTCGTATCACTGCCATCCCTAACGCAAAAGAAACACTTAAAAATGAATGTTTATTTTTTTGCCAATACTTATTTCAAACGAAACTTTAGTTCGTGAAACAAACGGTCTTCAGAATAATCTTTTCCAATAATAATTCCATCTGCATTTATAAGAAAGGAGGTTGGAATTTGCTCAAATTGAAATTGTTTGGGAATGGCTGATTTTTTCATCCCCACCAAATCAGCCACATGGTATTTCCAATGAGCAATGCTGTCTTTTTTCATTGCATTTAACCAGGCATTTTTTTTGTCATCCAAGTCCACATAAAAAATTTCAAAACCATCAGCATTTTTAAATTCGGCATCTTTATAAGTATCGTAAATACGGTTTAACTCTGGATGTTTAACCCTGCAAGGTTTGCACCAACTAGCCCAAAACTCTACCAGTACCAATTTGTTTTTGAGATCAGAAAGTTTTACATTCTTTCCATTAATATCTTCTAGTGAAATGTCAGGCAATTTATAACCATTGATGAGTTTTGTACCACTGTCCGAAGATTTACATGAAAACAAAAGAATCCACCCAAAGAAAAAAAGAAAGAATAAACTTCTAAAACTCTTATTGCTAGGCAAGATTGGTGCTTTTTTCGGTTTTGCTAAAAAATTTGTAGTCGGCATATTCTTCTCTGATGGTTTCAATAATGTCAAACAATTCATTTGGCTCATCGGTTGTCACCAACTTCATTCTTTTTTCTCTAATATTGGGTAATCCTCTAAAGTAGTTTGTATAGTGTCTACGCATTTCCAAAATTCCAAGACGTTCACCTTTCCATGCAATAGAATGTTTTAAATGATCTCGTGCCGCATCCACTCTCTCCTGGATATTTGCAGGTGCCATTTCTTCACCCGTTTTCAAATAATGTTTCACTTCTCTAAATATCCACGGATAACCAATAGATGCACGACCGATCATAATACCATCAACACCATATTTATTTTTCATTTCAAGTGCTTTGGGCCCACTGTTTACATCACCGTTGCCAAACACAGGAATATGCATTCTGGGGTTTTCTTTTATCTTTCCAATCAATGTCCAATCAGCACTGCCTTTGTACATTTGTTTCCTTGTTCTTCCGTGAATAGAGATCGCTTGAATGCCTATGTCTTGCAGACGCTCTGCCACTTCGACAATGTACTTTGTGTTTTCATCCCATCCCAATCTTGTTTTTACAGTAACAGGTAAGTTGGTTGCATTTACAATCGTTTTGGTCAAATCTACCATCTTATCAATATCTTGTAAAATACCAGCACCTGCCATCTTGCAAACGACCTTTTTCACAGGGCAGCCATAGTTAATATCCAAAACCTCTGGCTGGGCTTCTTCTACAATCTCCGCCGTTCGGATCATAGAATCCTTATTAGCACCAAAAATCTGGATACCTACAGGTCTTTCATACTCGTAAATATCTAATTTTTGAACACTTTTTCTAGCATCTCGAATCAATCCCTCTGAAGAAATAAATTCGGTATACATCATATCAGCCCCATACTTTTTACACAAAGCACGGAAAGGCGGGTCACTCACATCTTCCATTGGTGCTAAAAGTAGTGGGAACTCTCCCAATTCTATATCCTTAATTTTAACCATTGCTATTACAAAAATACTATTAGGTTTCAATACCTACGAGGTTTAGTGAAAAAAATCCTTTAAAACCTTTAAAGATTAGAAGAAGGACAGTATAATAACCTCGTAGGTATTGAAACCTAATGGATTTATTAAAAAAAATTACTCGAATACCTACGAGGTTTAGTGAAAAAAATCCTTCAAAACCTTTAAAGATTAGAAGAAGAAGAGTATAAAAACCTCGTAGGTATTGAAACCTAATGGGTTTATTAAAAAAAAATACTCGAATACCTACGAGGTTTAGTGAAAAAATCCTTTCAAAACCTTTAAAGATTAGAAGAAGGACAGTATAAAAACCTCGTAGGTATTGAAACCTAATGGATTTATTAAAAAAAATTACTCGAATACCTACGAGGTTTAGTGAAAAAAATCCTTCAAAACCTTTAAAGATTAGAAGAAGAAGAGTATAAAAACCTCGTAGGTATTG
>JAHDGP010000026.1:4283-13372 GCA_020627525.1 Bacteroidota bacterium | reverse complement strand
CTTCAAAACCTTTAAAGATTAGAAGAAGAAGAGTATAAAAACCTCGTAGGTATTGGAAAACCAATAGGTTTATTAAAAAAGCTTTAAAGTCTGCCAAATAAACATTCCTAATTTCGACTAAATTTCCATTTTACTGCCAAATTGACTTAATATATTGCTTGGCAAGGCTTTTGACTATAGAATGATGACTATAATATTGTCATATACCATAGCTTATAAGCTTTATGATTTGTAAATTCTTTCATAAATTAAAATTGAAAATGAGTACTAAAAACGATAATGTCGATCAAGAAAATTTGGAGCAAAACGAAAATATTGATACCAACCAAGAAGTTATCAACGAGGGTGCTGAGGGGCAGGAAGTAGTTGAAGAGGAAGAAGAGTTGGACGAAATGGGACTTTTAACGAGAGAAAACGAACAGCTTAAAACGGATTTAGGCGAATCCAAAAATAAATTTATCAGACTATTTGCTGAATTTGATAATTATAAAAAACGTTCTGCCAAAGAAAGAGTGGAAACAGTTCAGACTGCTGGTAAAAAAGTAATTCTTGATTTCCTTCCTGTTATGGATGATTTCGAAAGAGCACTTAAAACCAATATCGCTGAAAATGAAGCTGAACACAATGAAGGATTTGTACTTATCCATCAAAAATTAAAAAGAATTTTAGAAAATCATGGAGTTGTTGGAATGGGCTCGCAAGGCACTGATTTTAACCCTGATTTACACGATGCAATTTCGGAAATTGAGGCTGGTGAAGAAATGAAAGGTAAAGTTGTTGATGTTATAGAAGAAGGATATTATATGAATGACATCATCATTCGCCATGCAAAAGTGGTAGTCGGAAGATAGGGTTTTGATTTGGTTGCTGATATTGTCGGGAGCCTCAAATTAATTTGAAATAAAAGAAAATGGCTAAAAGAGATTTTTACGAAATATTGGGTGTATCTAAGGATGCAGACAAGGCAGTAATCAAAAAAGCTTATCGTAAAGTTGCATTGAAATATCATCCAGATAGGAATCCAGATGATAAAGAGGCAGAAGAGAAGTTTAAAGAGGCTGCGGAAGCCTATGAAGTTTTAAGCGATGATCAAAAGCGTGCAAGATACGATCGTTTCGGTCACCAAGGAGTCGGTGGTGGAATGGGCGGCGGCGGCGGCTTTAGCGGCGGCGGCATGTCTATGGATGATATTTTCTCAAACTTTGGAGACATCTTTGGCGATATTTTTGGCGGCGGCGGTGGCGGTCGTGGTGGTTTTGGCGGCTTCGGTGGAGGCTCTGCTCAAGGCAGACGCCCAATGGGCAGAAGAGGTTCTAACCTAAGAGTTAAAGTCAAATTGACTTTGGAGGAAATGGCAAACGGTGCGCAGAAAAAAATCAAAGTGAAGAAATATGTGCCTTGTGATGATACAACCATTTGTCACGGTAAAGGTGGAGAAACTTCAACTTGTACTACTTGTCAAGGCTCAGGATATGTGCGTAAAGTAACCCAGACAATTTTGGGGCATATGCAAACAACTTCTGCTTGCGGAACCTGCAATGGCTCTGGTCAAATGATCGGAAAAAAATGCAGTAAATGTAGCGGAAGTGGAAGAATGTACGGCGAAGAAACCATCAGCTTAGATATTCCTAAAGGCGTTCACGATGGTGTTCAATTGACCATGAGTTCCAAAGGAAATTATGGCGAGCGTGGCGGTCCTCCTGGTGATCTAATGATTCTTGTTGAAGAAGTACCACACGAGCATTTACAAAGAGATGGCAACAATGTTATTTACAAGCTGTATGTCAATTTTGCAGATGCTGCTCTTGGAACAAGTGTAGAGGTGCCAACGATAGGAGGCAAAGCCAAAATTAAAATACCAGAAGGAACACAAGCTGGAAAAATATTTAGATTGAAAGGAAAAGGTTTACCATCAATCAATAGTTATGGAACTGGTGATCAGTTGGTGGAAGTAAATGTTTGGACACCAAAACAAGTAACTTCAGAAGAGCGTGTTTTGTTAGAAAAACTGAGAGACTTGCACAATTTTCAACCGAATCCAAGTAAAAAAGAAAAAGGCTTTTTTGATAGAGTAAAAGATTATTTCAACGGAGAATAATTTTTTTGTTGATACGAATTTCAAGTTATTTTTTCGACCATTTTAACTTGGTAAAATCCATAGATCTTGCATAAGGTCTATGGATTTCTATTTTATTGATATTTCATTCATATAATTTTGTACCAATTTAGTACTCGAACATAAGTAATCGGGTAGTTCAAACTTCTCAAAGCCAATATCAGCAATTCGTATCATTGCTATCCCTGAGGCAATCTAGTTATTAGTGATTTCTTTTATTTTTTAAAGAATCCTCAGTTTAAATTGATACAAGTAATTACTTTTGTAAAAATTTATAAAAAAAGAAAAATGGCATCAAAAGTATCCCTATCGAAAGGAACGAGAGATTTTGGACCTGAGCAAGTAGCAAAGCGTCAATACATTATCAATATAATAAGAGAAACATTTGAATTGTTTGGTTTTCAGCCTTTGGAGACACCTGCAATTGAAAAACTATCAACCTTGACAGGCAAATATGGCGACGAAGGGGATGCTTTGCTTTTTAAACTTTTACGTTCTGGCGACTATTTGCGAAAAGCAGATGACGAATTATTAAAAAATAGAGATTATAAAAAGCTTTTACCTGCTCTAACAGAAAGAGGATTGCGATTCGACTTGACTGTCCCTTTCGCACGCTTTGTCGTATCGTGATAAACTTGCTTTCCCATTTAAGCGTTATCAAATTCAACCAGTTTGGAGGGCGGATCGTCCGCAAAAAGGACGTTACCAAGAGTTTTTTCAATGCGATGCCGATGTGATTGGAAGTGATAGTTTGTACAATGAGGTAGAATTGATTCAAATTATTGATCGCGTTTATAAGAAATTGAAAGTTGAAAACATTTCTATTAAATTAAACAATCGTAAAATTTTACAAGGAATTGCTGAAGTCGTAAATGCAGAAGATAAATTTATTGATTTGACTGTGGCAATTGATAAGCTAGACAAGATTGGTGTTGATAAAGTAATTGAAGAATTGTTGTCAAGAGGCTTGACTCAGGAAAGTGTCGATCAATTGAAAAAATATTTAGAGTTTGTAGGAAACAACACTCAAACATTGGAGTTTTTAGAAAATAATATTTCCTCTTCTGAAATAGGAAAAAAAGGATTGGAAGAAATGAAATTTATTGTAAATGCACTTGATGAAAACAACGTTGCCAATCTAAAAGTTGACATTATGTTGGCGCGTGGCTTGAGTTATTATACAGGAACCATTTTAGAAGTACAGCCACTTGGAACAGAAATGAAGGGGAGCATAAATGGTGGAGGTCGATATGATGATTTGACTGGGAATTTTGGAATGCCAGGCGTGTCAGGAGTCGGTTTTTCTTTCGGATTAGATCGTATTTATGATGTAATGAATGAGTTGGATTTGTTTAAAAATATAGATTTAAACACCACTAAAATATTGTTCATAGCCTTTGACGAAGAAAGCCAGAACTTTGTGTTCAATGCACTTAACAAAGTTCGTGAAATGGGTATTGCATCGGAGATGTATCCTGTTCCAGTGAGTCAGTCAAAAATGAAAAAACAGATGAAATATGCGGATGATAAAAAAATCCCCTTCGTCGCAATTGTTGGGTCAAACGAAATGGAGAATCAACAATTTACGCTTAAAAATATGGAGTCTGGAGAACAACAATTGGTTGACCTAGAAGCTTTGATTGCTGCTTGTAAGTCATAAATTTTATCCTGATATTTTCATTTAACTTTTGTGAAATCCAATTAATCATTTAGCAATGAAAAATATGCATACCATTAGCGATAAACATTTAAGCATTGATGTTTTAAATGATATTTTGATAAATAATAAAAAGCTGATATTAGGAAAGGCTGCTAAGAAAAAAATCGAAAAGTGCCGCTCTTATTTAGAAAGTAAAATAAAGAACTCCGAAGCTAATTTTTATGGTATAAATACAGGGTTTGGAGAGTTGTGCAATGTTTCCATTCCAGACAATGATTTAGAACAATTACAAACCAATTTGCTACTTTCTCATGCTGTTGGATTAGGAGAGGAAGTTCCTAATGAAGTCGTTCGATTGATGATGATTTTGAAAATACAATCCTTGTCTTACGGACACTCAGGCGTTCGTTTAATTATGGTAGAGCGTCTTGTTGAGTTTTTTAATAATGATTTACTACCTGTTGTTTACAAGCAAGGTTCTCTAGGAGCTTCTGGTGACCTAGCGCCTTTGTCACATTTATCCCTGCCTTTATTGGGTGAAGGAATGGTTTGTTTGGATGGAAAAAAAATGACTGCAAAGTCAGCCTTAAAGCGATTGAAATTGGAGCCACTGATGCTCAAATCCAAAGAAGGACTTGCTTTGATAAATGGAACTCAGTTTATGGGAGCTTACGGTGTTTGGAATTTGATTCAAGCAAAAAAAATGATTGAATCGGCAGAACTGATTGCACCGATTAGCTTAGAAGCTGTCGATGGAAGGGTAGAGCCCTTTAAAGATTGCATTCATCAAGTAAGAAAACAAAAAGGGCAGATCGAAACCGCCAAGCAAATTCGGAAATATTTGAAAGGAAGTTATTTAGGTAAAAGAGCAAAAGAACAAGTGCAAGACCAATACTCTTTTAGATGTATTCCGCAAGTTCACGGAGCTACTCGCAATATTTATAATCATGTAAAAGAAGTTTTTGAAGATGAAATAAATGCAGTAACAGATAACCCCAATATTTTTCCAGAAGAAGACCTAATCGTTTCAGGTGGAAATTTTCATGGTCAACCACTTGCTGTAGCACTCGATTATTTAACCCTCGGAATGTCTGAGTTAAGCAGTATTTCCGAAAGACGAACTTTTCTTTTAATGTCCGGCTTAAGAGGCTTGCCTTTATTTTTAACAGTCGAGCCTGGTATAAACTCAGGGTTGATGATGATACAATACACTGCTGCCTCGATTGTCAGCCAAAGCAAACAATTGTGTACCCCCGCTTCAGCTGATTCCATAACCTCATCCAACGGTCAGGAAGATCATGTAAGTATGGGTGCAAACGCTGCTACTAAGTGTTGCGATGTTATCTCAAATACCCAAAAGGTACTAGCCATCGAATTGCTCTCTTCTGTACAAGCCATGGATTTCAGAAAAGGCTGGAAAACATCCAAGCCAATTAAGAATTGTATTTCTGCTTATAGGGAAAAAGTTAGCTTCAATAAACAAGACCGCTTTTTGCATAAAGACTTGCTTGCGAGTGTGGAGTTTGTGCAGGAGGAGATAGAGCAGTTTCTTTTGTGATTAATGCGAGAATGCAGGAATGATAGAATGCGAGAATATTTCAATGCGAAAATCTATTTTAGACTTTTAGTGGAGAATATTCAATTTGTTTACAAACTTGCATTGTTGTTACTATCTCATTATTGTTATTGAACTAATAATTAGTGAAATGACAGAGAAGGAAAGATTTATAAACAACTTCAAATCTAGAACAAAAAAGTTGGCTGTTGATGTGATTAAAATGCTTGATGATATAGAGAGGCGGAAATCTTCTAATACGATTACTTACCAATTAATAAGATCAGTAACTTCAGTTGCTGCGAATTATCGGGCTGCTTGCAGAGCAAGATCAAAAAGAGAATTCCATTCAAAAATATGTATTGTTGTAGAAGAGGCTGATGAAACATTGTTTTGGTTAGAATTATTAAATGATTTAAACTTTTTAGCAAATAAAGAGGATTTGAATGAATTGATAGATGAAACTAAACAAGTTTTAAAAGTCGTAGCAAAAGCAAAAAATACGAATTACGAAAACAGTAATTAGCTATTTTGAAGGTTCTATGAATAAAATTATTCTCGCATTCTTGCATTCTCACATTCTCGCATTGAATCTTTATCTCTCTTTTCATGAAAATTTTGTACTTTTGCACACCAAATTTTATATCAAATCATCAAAATAACCGAATAACACATACTTAAATGGCTGAAAAAGTAATTCTCAAAATCAAGAAAAAAGAATATGAACTTCCCGTTGTTGTTGGAAGTGAGAAAGAAAAAGGTATAGATATATCTAAATTGAGGGGAGCAACTGGTGGATACACCACATTGGATTATGGATTTAAAAATACAGGTTCAACAACCAGTGGTATCACATTTTTAAATGGAGAGCAAGGGATTCTAAGGTACAGAGGCTATCCAATAGAACAATTGGCAGGCAAATCTTCTTTTCTTGAAGTTGCTTATCTATTAATTTATGGCGAATTGCCAACAAAAGCAGAATTCGAGTCATTTAAAAATGAAATTACTAAGCACACTTTAGTACACGAAGACATACGCAAGTTTCTAGATGCATATCCAGAGCGTACACATCCAATGGGACAGTTAAGTTCTATGATTGGTTCTTTGGCTGCATTCTATCCAGAATCATTAGATCCAAACAGAGGAGAAGATGAGGTGAATAGAACAATCATTAGGTTGCTTGCCAAAATGCCAACTTTGGTATCTTGGATTCACAAACGCCATATGGGACATCCAGTAATTTATCCAAATAATTCTCTTTCTTATGTTGAGAATTTTATGAGGATGTTTTTTGGTTTCCCAACCGAAGAGTATGATATGGACCCAGTAATTGTTTCGGCAATGGAAAAATTACTTATTCTACATGCTGATCATGAGCAAAACTGTTCAACGGCAACTGTTAGGATTGTTGGTTCATCACACGCACCACTTTACGCTGCAATTTCAGCTGGTATTTCTGCATTATGGGGACCACTTCATGGTGGAGCCAATCAAGCAGTGATCGAAATGTTGAATCAAATCCACCACGGAGAAGGCGATGTAAACCATTGGGTAGACAAAGCTAAGTCAAAAGAAGATCCATTCAGATTGATGGGTTTTGGACACAGAGTTTACAAAAACTTTGATCCACGTGCAAACATCATCAAAAAAGCTTGTGATGATATTTTGAAAAAGCTGAAAATAGATGATCCATTGTTGGAGATCGCAAAGCAATTGGAAGAGGTTGCATTAAAAGATGAGTACTTTATAAAGCGTAATCTTTATCCAAATGTAGATTTCTATTCAGGAATCATTTACAAAGCAATTAGTTTCCCAACAGAAATGTTTACGGTGCTGTTTGCATTGGGTCGTTTGCCAGGTTGGATTGCTCAATGGAAAGAAATGATGACAGACAAACAACCAATTGGTCGACCAAGACAAGTTTACACTGGAGAAAACGAAAGAAAGTATACAGCTATTTCAAAAAGAAAGAGCAAAAAATAACATCTTTAGGAAATTAAAGACCTAAAAAGCCCTTGACAATATTCTAAATTGTCAAGGGCTTTTTTTTTGAATTTTGATTGCTTTAATCTAGGTTCTAAAGATGATTGTAATTACCAATTATATATGTCTAAATGCTTAACTATTTGAAAATTAACTGATAACAATATGTTAAAATATTTAAAGTTAGATATGAGCCTGATTAAATGTATTTTTTATTACAAAATTGGTTTTATCAAGAATTTAAATGTCGTATTAATTACACTTATTTAATTAATGATATTAATACGACATTTTATTTTGTGACTTTTTAACGGTTTATTAACTTCAAGTTCAAAATAGAGTGAACTTTTTACTTTATTGTATAATTATTTTAATATTGTGAGGTATTAAATATTGACGTTTAACAATTTATAATATATTGATACATAACTACTTAAATACAAAAAGGTCTGTTTTTTATACATTTTGTTTTTTGATGTTTACTACGATATTTTTTTGTTGTGGTTGCACTCATGAATATGTGACAGACGAGCAATCTATAGAAAATGAAAAAATAAATTCAAAATCTATAGAGAATGTGAATAATATATCTCCATCTGAACGAAGGGCACAAGAAATATTGGCGAATCCAAAGCCAAATACCAAATACTCTATCTACCAAAAATCAGCTAGAACCAATATTGATCCAATTCCAAAGGAAATTGAAGAAGAGTTAATAGTGCAAGGGGAAGAAATGTTTTCATTTGTTCAATCATATGACTTAGAGTCATTGTTTTATTATTCTCCAACAATCGAAGAGATGGAAGAATATTATAAAATTTTGGATTTTGAATCTCTATCAAGTGAAAAAACGATCTATAATAAGCATTATCAAAAAGACGGATTAGCTTTTGGAGATAATTTAGAATATGATCAGTTTTTATTGAAAAGAGTACAAACGGCAGGCTCATTAATACCAATAAGATCCCAAAGTTTGACATTTGAAAAAGTTAGAATTGATGAAGCCAGTGTGGAGGTGAATAAAGTTTATATTAAGCAATCACCATTAAATGATGATTTTTATGATATACATGTGAGATTCAAAAAAGTTGATGATGAGGAATATTATGAGATTGTAAATGAAGCTTGCTGGTTAACTGATAGAACTTGTATCAGTACAAAATCTTGGAAATTTTTAGGGAAATATAATATACATACAAACAAATATCACAATAGTGAATTACACTTAAAGGATGTTGATGCAGATGAGGCTAATATTACTTCGCCACTGTTTAAGAGGAAACCGAAGGATAAACTTTATTTTTAAATATATATAACTATAACTCATTATAACAAACAAATAATCTTATGAAAAAAATATTTTCTGTTTTGTTATTACTCACAGTCTTTTGTATTGTCAGTAATGCGCAAAAATCTGTTGCTAATAAGGCAATAGTAAAAAAACAACTGGGTGAAAACGCCCAAATAAAGAATGGCAATGGAGAAGTCATTAAAGTTGTAAAAGAACAAAAAGATTTTGTTCCTTCTCAAGTTCAGGCTCCTACACCTGTCAATTCTATTAATAGATCTATTTCACCTATTAATGGACCAAAAAGTGATTATACTGTTTACCCAGCTAACCAAGGAAAAGCAGCTCCTGCTTCAAATTCTCAAAGTAATGGTAGTCAACTTACAGCAGTTCCTAAAACGAACAACAATGATGTTTATCCAGTAATGAATAACAATCAAGGAAAAGCTGCAAACGATGCTCAGAGTAATGGAGGGCAACTTACAGC
>JAHDGP010000026.1:1766-4273 GCA_020627525.1 Bacteroidota bacterium | reverse complement strand
TACCTAAAACAGATAACAATGCTGTTTATCCAGTGATGAACAATCAGGGAAAAGCTGCAAATGGAAATACTGACAGCAATGGTGGTCAATTGGCAAAAACCAATAAAGTAACTGATAAGCCTTTGAGTTCTAATTTGATCTTGAAAAATGCAAATGGTGTTACACCTGTTGTTGGTGAAAAACTTCCTAAAGATCCAAATGCTACAAGAAATACCTTGAAAGTAAGAACAGGTGCTAAACAAATTCAATCACAAAACTAAAACGATAGTTGATATTTAAATATCTAAAAGTTATGAAAAAAAATATATATATAATATTAGCTGCCCTTTTTGCTTGCACTTTTGCAATCGGACAGGGAACAGTTGGGGAGTATCCAGGTCAGGCTGCATCAGTTGGTTTTGACGCTGGTTGTACCTATGCAGACGCTGGTACAGTTCCAGTTCCAGATGCAAATGCAGGTTTAGCTGGATTTTGTGGAACTTGGGATGACTCGGTAGATCCTATTTTTGACTCAGGTACAGGATTCGATGTTCCTGTTGGTCTTTACAATTGGGCTTGGGAAGCAGGTTATGCACTTCGTGTTCAATGGTTCCAACAGTTTGGTTGTTGTGGTGTTTGTTTAGATGCTGTTGTTGACTGGGGAATAAATGGTTGTGCTAGTGGTGGACAAGATCCGGATTTGGGATTATACACTGATAATACTGGTCTTAACCCACTTACTACTCCTGCACTATGGGGAGCAGATGTATTTGGTGCAGATTTGATTTCTTATGACGATATGTGTCCAAATATGGAGTATTTCGTTTTATACCAAACTTTAACAACACAAGATATTGAGTTGGATGATCCAGACATGAACAATTGTTCATTGGATGATGCAGCTATTGATAACTTTGGTTCTTCAGGAACTGCAACAATTGTAGCACCTGGTACAAGAGATCCATTGGTTATAAATTCAGCTGATTTGGCTGTGTCTGGTGCAATTGATTGTGGGTTTACAGACGTATTAATGGATTTTAATGCTGATATCACTGCAGGTTGTACTTGGAGTTTAGGTTCTTGCTCTATGGGTTTAGAATATGAATTCAGAGCTGTTTTGGCTGATTGTCCAGCAGCAGGACAGACACTTACAATTGGTTCTGGTCCTGTTATTGATGACCCTGCGGGTTGTTTTGTAGGTGCAGCATTTTCAGGTCAAATACTATTATCATTTGCTGATATTTGCGCTGCATTAGAATGTGATCCAACAGCACAATTAGAAGTTTATGCTACTTATACAGCTTGTGAAGCTGATGACATTAATGGAGATGGTACAGGAAATGATGAAGCAAGTTTGTTGCTTGGAGATTTAGCAACATTATTGGCTGGCGCTGATGCTTGTTGTACTCCAGCGGTTTGTGTTTCAGATCCAGATGCAGGACCAGCTTATGCTTGTGGTGGAGCAGATTTCCAAGCACCAATCAATGTAACAGGAGCTTGTGCAACAGATGCAAGCTTTGATGTTTTCCCAACAGATGGAACATTAGGTGTATCAGGATGGATAGCATTCTACTATGTAGATGCAGCTGGAAACTTTACTAATTGCCCAGCGGGTTCTACAGCAGATGATGTATTAGCGAATTTGAACCCACCTGCAGGAACAGCAGGATTTGCATTCTTTGGAGAAAGTAACGTTGCTGGCGGCGGTGGATGTGCACCAGTAGACATAGCAGCGTTCACCAACCCAACGTGTGCTCCAATCGACATTCCAATCTGTTTATTAAATGGAGATGTTAATACTTTTACAGTAGCGTTTGATACCAATGGAGATGGAACAAATGAAATAGCTTGTGATGTATATGAAACAACAGTAACCGTTTATCCAAATGTAGAGACAATCGAAGATGTATCAATTGGCTGTGACCCAATCGCAGGAGCTTTTGTAAGTGATGGAGCAGGCGGATTTTTTGATGTAGATGGAGATGGCGCAATAACATTTGCTGATGCTTGTGCAACAGCACAATTAGATCCAACAGCAGATTGTACAGATGGAGCAACATTAGATTATAGCTTTGTAGATACAGATGCAGCAAATGGAGCAGATTTGACTTACTTAACAGATGCGAACTACCCAGGTTGTGTAGAGCCAGCAACAGGTACTTTAACTTGTGTATGTGCGCCAGTAGTATGTGTATCTGACCCAGATGCAGGACCAGCTTATGCTTGTGGTGGATCAGATTTCCAAACACCAATCAATGTAACAGGTGCTTGTACAACAGATGCAGCATGGGACGATCAAACAACATTCCCAGGTGGTGTATCAGGATGGATAGCCTTCTACTATATTGATGCAGCAGGAAACTTCACGAACTGCCCAGCAGGATCAACAGGAAACGATGTATTAGCTAATCAAGCAGATCCAGCGAATGGTGTACCAGGATTTATCTTCTTTGGTGAGACAAATGCTGCTGGTGGCGGCGGATGTGCTCCAGTAGACATAGGAGCCTTTACAAATGGAACATGTGATC
>JAHDGP010000026.1:0-1666 GCA_020627525.1 Bacteroidota bacterium | reverse complement strand
TGCGAACTACCCAGGTTGTGTAGAGCCAGCAACAGGTACTTTAACTTGTGTATGTCCACCAGTAGTATGTGTAGCAGATCCAGATGCAGGACCAGCTTATGCTTGTGGTGGTGCGGATTTCCAAACACCAATCAATGTAACAGGAGCTTGTACAACAGATCCAGCATGGGATGACCAAACGACATTCCCAGGTGGTGTATCAGGATGGATAGCATTCTACTATATAGATGCAGCAGGAAACTTTACAAACTGCCCAGCAGGATCAACAGGAAACGATGTATTGGCAAACCAAGCAGATCCAGCGAATGGTGTACCAGGGTTTATATTCTTTGGTGAGACAAATGCTGCTGGCGGCGGCGGATGTGCTCCAGTAGACATAGGAGCCTTTACAAATGGAACATGTGATCCAATCGACATTCCAATATGTTTGGTAAATGGAGAAGTAAATGGCGCATTTGTAGCGATAGATACAGACGGAGACGGAGCAAATGATTTCTTCTGTGATGTATTTGAAACAGTAGTAACAGTTTATCCAAATATTGAAGGTCAGGAAGATGTTTCTGATACTTGTGATCCTATAGCAGGCGCATTTGTAACTGATGGAGCAGGTGGAGTCTTTGATTTAGATGGTGATGGCGCAATCACATTTGCAGATGCTTGTTCAACAGCTCAATTGAGCCCAACAGCAAACTGTACAGATGGAGCAATATTAAATTATGATTTAACTCCAACTTTTGCTGACGGAAGCGATGCTAATTATCCAGGATGTACTTTAACAGGAGTAACTGGAACATTGACTTGTGCTTGTATTACTGGTTGTCAAGGAAATCCTGATTATACTGCACCAACAGATATTTGTAGTGCTGACGATGGAGCTGTTAACTATACAATTACTCCAGGTCCAGGATGTATGAATCCTGCTTCTGTTCAATTCCCAACTGATGATCAATACGATTATTTAATTACAATATACATTGATCCAGCTACAGGCGCACCAGGTGTACCACCTGCAGGCTATGATCCTATTGCTGCAACGAATACACTTGATCCTAATTTAGCTGATGTATTAGGTGGTACTGTTGGTGGAATATTCGGATTTGCTAATGGAACACAATGTGCATCTGCAATTGATTTGATTTTAACAAACCCAACTTGTGATCCAACAACATTTACATTCTATGCTATTCCAATAGATTACGATAGTGATTTAGATGGAGATACGCAGTTTGGTGATATTTTAGATGATGCAGATCCTAATTACTGTCCACCTCAAACTTGGAGTGTAGTAATTAATCCAATCTTAACAGCGCAAATTACAACAGATGATTCTGGAACTTGTGGTGATTTAGTTGGTGCTTTATTTGATGTTGCTGGTCTTGAATGTGCAGGTACAGAGCAATCTGTTTCTTGTGTTGATGACAATGATGCACTTTCTTTAGATTTCCCTGCTTCTGCTGATGGATGTACTCCAGCTCAGTCTTTAACTGCTACTTGCGCAGGTTGTGCAATGCCAGTTTGTGACATTTCTGTTACTATTTCAAACGTAGTTTGTGATCCAGGAGCAGATCCAGAAGATCCAGCTGATGATACAGTTACATTTGATTACACAGTTACAGATAATAACGCTGGTGATCCAAACTCTTCTGCAACTACTTGGTCATCAGAT
>JAHDGP010000416.1 GCA_020627525.1 Bacteroidota bacterium | reverse complement strand
CAATGAGTAAAAAATTACAATTAGCTGCTTAATTCTAATCTCAAGTTCACGTTGTCTTAATGATTTTACAATTATCTAAAATTTTGGGGAAATATTTTTTTCAAATTTGAGCGTTGTTTTCTGGATAAAATAGCTCTAAAAACCGACTCGCCTTCTTCCTATAGGAAGAAGGCACCTAGTAAGATTTTTTTTTGAATTTTCCAAGCATTTTTGTAAATTTTACTTTTAAGTTAAAAAATCTGGCTTGAAAATAACTTCTGGAAAAAATTATATTTGAAAATATTTAATTACCAATTTGGGGTGGAGCGTTTCATATTTTCATGGTCGCTGGAAACAAAATCATTGAACACATTATTAGATGTTCTGGCTTAGTTGTGTTTTTCTTACAAAACGATTTTGAACGATCTTTTCCAGATAAAGCTTTGACTCCTTGCATTCAAATTCAAGTTCTTGAGATAATTCCGAAAACAAAGGAGTGCCTCCACCAAGTAAAATTGGAATCACAGTTATGATCATTTCATCAATTAAATCTTCCTTCAAAAAGCTTTGTATCAACCTTCCTCCATCAATGTACAAACGCTTATAACCTTTTTGGTGAATGATGTGCAAAACCTCCGATAATGAACCATTGATAAGTTGTACTTTGTCCTTTAGTTTTTCTGGTAATTCATTAAGCGAATTACTCAATACGAAAACAGTTTTTTTATAAGGCCATTCAATGTCAAAACCACAAACAGTTTCAAAGGTTACTCTACCCATTAGGAGGGCATCTATCTCATCTATAAATGCATCGTATCCTGTATCAATTTGATTTATTTCTGGAATGGTATCCAACCACTCTAAGCCGCCGTTTTTGTCAGCAATATATCCATCTAAACTGGTAGCTATAAACACACTATTCTTCTTTTGCATTAAACTCGGTCTGTTTTTTTCTTTGATTAGCAACTCCAAGCATTCTACTGTACATTAGACTGTAACTCCCACAAATTTTTGTAAATGCTGCTGTTTATTTCGGCGAGGTTGCTGTGCGTACCCGATTCAACAATTTTCCCTTTATCAATTACAAATATATTGTCTACATCTTTTATAGTGGATAATCGGTGGGCAATAATGATGCTTGTTCTGCCTTCCATCAAAACGTTTAGAGCGTCTTGAACCAGTTTTTCCGACTCGGAGTCTAATGAGCTCGTCGCTTCGTCGAGAATTAGTATCGAAGGGTTTTTTAAAATAGCACGTGCAATCGCAATTCTTTGCCTTTGCCCACCTGAAAGCTTTATGCCTCGCTCTCCCACTATCGTATCAAACTTATCGGTAAAAGAGTCAATAAATTCAAAGGCATTGGCTTTCTTAGCCGCTTCGATAATTTCTTCATCACTAGCAGTAGGACGGCCGTAACGAATATTTTCTCGAATGCTGCCACCAAACAAAATTACATCTTGTGGCACAACACCAATATTACTTCTAAGAACAGAAATATCATAGTCATAAATACTCTTTCCATTTATCAGAACATCACCTCCATTTAGATCATAAAATCGGAAAAGCAATTCCGCTATAGTGGATTTTCCCGACCCACTCGAACCAACCAATGCTACCTTTTGACCTTCGGAAATATTTAAGTTTAAATTTTCCAAAATCATCATTTCTGGTCTTGTAGGATAGGCAAAATCAACATTTTTATAAGAAATATCTCCTTGTATTTTAATTGTTGAATCACTTGAAGCAATCTCAACTTCTGAAGGCTCATCCAATATCTCTCTGATTCTCTCAGTTGCTCCAACGGCTTTCTGTAATCGTCCATAAATATCACCTAAGCCACCAACAGAAGCACCGACATAAACAGTGTACAAAATGAATGTAAACAATTCTCCAATAGACATCGCTCCTGACTGAACGTAAGAAATACCATACCAAAGGACGAAAATAATTCCACCAAAAATTCCATAAATAATAAAAGTGCTCAAGAGTCCTCTATACTTACCAGTATTTATACCATACTGAACTACCTTATCTATTCCCGGAAAATAACGCCCTTGCTCAAATTTTTCATTGGTAAATGATTTCACCGTTTTCACATTGTGCAATGTTTCTTCGACAATTACATTGGATTCTGCCAATTCTTCTTGCGTCTGTTTGGATAATTTTTTAATAAATCTTCCAAAGAACATTACCCCAACAATAATCAGCGGGAAAGTAGTTAACATAACCAAACTCAAACGACCTGAAATGGTTGCGATCAAAATAGCACCTCCTAATAACGTCATTACTTGACGGATGAATTCTGCAAGTGTCCAAGACAGTATTTCTTCGAGCTGTGTAACATCAGCTGTAATTCTACTCACCAAAGCTCCTACCCTGTTCTGTTCAAAAAAAGTATAACGCAAACTGATCATTTTGGAAAATAAGTCTTTTCTAATGTCTGCCATCGCTTTTTGGCTCACATATACAAAGGTCAAAACACGGAAATATGAAAATATTCCTTGTAAAACGAGTACCACTAATAATGCTTTCATTACTGTAGGCAATGTCATTGGAGGCAAGTTTGGCATAAAGTTGCTAAACATTCCTGGAGTATTTTCCACGGACGTATTTACCAAAGCACCAATAAACATAGGAAAAGCCAGTGCGGTAAGAGTGGATAGCACTAAAAACACCATTCCTATTATATATACCCATTTGTAAGGCAATATATAACGAAAAATATCCATCAATTGACCAATACCAGCCTTGTCTAACTTGCCTTTAGGAGCGTCGTCGTTGTCGTTTTTTCTTGATCTACCTGCCAATTGGAATGTTTTTAGTATAAAATAAAGAAAGAGAATAGCGTTAGTAACGCTTATAAAAATCAATATTCTCTGTAAAAGTTCACAAAAATAAGGATATTATGTCATATTAGTTTGTATTTGGAAGGACAGAAAACAAATTGGAATATGAATATAATATTGTTATCGACTTAGACATAGGATGATGAAACAAGATGTATTGAAATTTTAGTAGAACCATTTTACAATTATTATAAGACAAAAGATAAGCAATCTATATCTTTTTTGCGCACAACTAGACATTTTGGAGAAACAAACAACATGTAAAAAAATTTATCTATAAGCTCCAGCGGAGCGATACCTTTTATCTACAGCAGGCTTTAGACAAAGCTGTCACCCCAAGCGGGGTTTATATTTTGCCATAACCTCACATTGCTACAAAAGTTAGGCTCCTCTAGCGCTTTTGGATATATTGTTTTCTTGTCACTGATTTTTAAAAATGTCTAATTGTATGATCTTTTTGATTAAATTAGGAGTAAATTAGACAAGCCAAATGATCGATTTATTTAGTGTTCATTCTATTGATAAACGTTAATATTTTTTAACTGTTTTGCTAAATTAAAATTACTCATTAACTTTAAGTACTCGGACAAATGTAATCAAGTATTCAAAAATCATCTTTTATTGATTTCCTGTTTCAAAAAACCAAACCTTAGCCCAGCTATGTTTGACTTTTTTCATTGCAAATCAAAAAAACTCTAATTTGAATTACCAATTGCTTTTATCTAAGTGTTTGACTGTTAA
>JAHDGP010000025.1 GCA_020627525.1 Bacteroidota bacterium | reverse complement strand
AAGCGAGGTTGTTTTTTAATTTGTGGGTAGTATTTTTATTATCAGGATTGTGGCACGGTGCCTCTTGGAACTTTGTATTGTGGGGAGCGTTTCATGGTTTATTTCTAATTTTAGACAGGCTTTTCCTTTTGAAATTTTTTGATAAAATTGGAAAGATTCCAAGTTTAGTGATCACCTTTTTCATCGTTGTGATTGGATGGGTTTTGTTTAGAATTGAAAACTTAAATGATGTTGGTATTTATTTATCAAAGTTGTTTGAATTCAGCTCAATGACCAATTTACCAGAAACCATTACTACGTTTAATATAAAATTAGTACTGGCAATTTTCTTCTCATTTATTACTTTGTTTAAATTTGGTAGAGACTTGGAGCAGTATATCTTTTATTCTAAAAAATATCGTTTTCCCGTTTATCTGTTATTTACAATTTCAAGCTTAATTTTATTTACAGCATCTTTAATTTCAATCACAACCTCTGGGTTCAACCCGTTTATTTACTTTAGATTTTAATGAAATTTAATTTTAAAAATATTAACCAAAAGAAAATTTTGTTTTTCGCAATCGTATTACTAATAGTAATACCTGGAACTAATATTATAAAATTTAAAGGTTTGCATGGATCGTTCAAGAAGGCGAAAAAACCTAGTTTTTCTACGGCTAATTGGTTTGATGGTAGCTTTCAAAATGGATTAGAAAAATACGTTTCAGATCGTGTGGTTTTCAGAAATTTATTCATTCGCATAAACAACCAAATTTCCTATACTTTTTTTAATGAAGCAAAAGCCAATGGAGTAATAATTGGAAAAGAAAATTACCTTTATGAAGAAGGTTATATTTTAGCTCATTTGGGCAAAGATTTTATCGGTGAAGAAAAAATAAATGATCGTGTCGAAAAATTAAAATTCATCCAAGATACTTTAAAGAGACTCAACAAAGATTTGCTAATAATTTTAGCAGCAGGAAAAGGCTCTTATTACCCTGAATACATACCAGACAAATATGAACCTGAAAATAAGACAAGAAACAACTATGAAGCATACAGGGATGAGCTTGTTAATCAAAATGTAAACTTAATAGACTTCAATGATTGGTTTCTAAAAATGAAAGACACTTCTTCTTTACATTTATATCCCAAATGTGGAACACACTGGAGTAAGTATGGAGAAGTGTTAGCAGCAGATTCAATGCTAAATTATATTCATCAAAAAAGAAATATAAATTTACCAAAAATAAAAATAGATAGAATTGAGTATTTTGACAAACCCTATGACACAGATGATGATATTGAAAAGGGAATGAATTTATTGTTTGATATTCCTGACTTGAAAATGGCTTACGCCATTTTTAATTTTGACAAAGACAGTACTTCTGTAGAACCAAAAGTATTGACCATTGCCGATAGTTTTTATTGGGGAATGTACAACTTTGGTTTATCAAGAGAAGCCTTCGACAAAAGTGAATTTTGGTTTTACAACAATCAGATTTATTCTGCTAAACTCAGTGAAGTTGCTTATGTAAAAGATGTAGATTACCAAAAAGCACTAGAAGCCAATGATGTAATTATACTAATGAGCACCGAAGCCAATTTAAGAAAATTCCCTTGGGGATTCATTAACAAGGCTTATGAGATTTACAAGCCAAAATAAATAATTTCACGTCTATTTTCAAGCACTTTCTTTAACCGTATCTACAAAGGCACGCACAGAATCCAACGGTGTGTCTGGGTAAACTCCGTGTCCCAAGTTTGCAATATGACGTTGCGTTCCAAAAACGCTCAACATCTCCTTCGTCGCTTCTTTCACCTCCGAAACGGACGCATACAATTGACAAGGATCTAAATTACCCTGCAACGTTTTATCAGGAAATATTTTTCTCAACTCCTTTGGATTCATATTCCAATCGACACCAATCGTTTGACAATTAAGTCCATTCATATCTTCCAAAGCAAAGTAAGCTCCTTTTGAAAAAACAGTCACAGGCACTTCATTTATGGCATTACATATTTTGTCCAAATATGGAATCGCATAATGCTTGTATTGCACTGGAGTCAACATTCCTGCCCAAGAATCAAAGACTTGAATCAAATCTGCCCCCGCCGCAACTTGTGCTTTTAAATAATTAATGGTACTATCAGTTATCATATCTAATAAGCGCATAGAAAACTCCCTGTCTTGATACAACTTTCTTCTAGCCTTTGAAAAGGTTTTAGAACCTCCACCCTCAACCATATAGGCAAAAATTGTCCAGGGAGCACCAGCAAATCCAATCAAAGGAACTTTACCATTCAATTCTTTTTTTAACAACTTTATTGCATCCGTTGTATAATGAACAGCCTCTCCATCCGAAACGATCAAATTATCCAAATCTTTTGACGTTTGAACTGTTTTGGGGAAGTTGGGTCCCTTTTTTTCCACCATTTCATATGCCAATCCCATTGCTTCAGGAATCACCAAAATATCAGAAAAAATAATCGCTGCATCTACGCCCAATTCATCCACTGGATGCATACTCACCTCACAAGCCAATTCAGGAGTTTCTACCAATTCTTTAAAACCAGAAAGGCTGGCACGCAATTTTCTATATTGTGGAAATATTCTTCCCGCTTGTCTCATTAACCAAACAGGCGCTCGTTCCACTTTTTCTCCTCTGGCAGCTCTTAGAAGTAAGTCGTTTTTTATATTTGTCAAAGTTCCTTATTTAATTTTTTCCAAATTCATAGCATTTTTCAAAACTGAAAAGCACTCTACATTTTGTATACGTTGCAAAATGTTTTATTCTTGTAAATGATACACATAAAACTGAGTATCACTTACAGAACTGCAAAAGTATGTCAAAACCCAACACTATTAAACGTTTATTGAGTTATTTCTTCGATTTTCCGATTGAAAGTCGTTCAAGCGAGATAAATAAGACCCTCTCTGTCGTTTTAAGCAGGGGAAGTTATCGTTTGGATGCAGAAAATGCCACATACTCCTTTGAAAACAAGTACCGCTCATTTCTCACCGCTTTTGAAAAAACAAACCTAAATGATAAAAAGTTGGAGCACGTTTTGATTTTAGGACTAGGGCTTGGCAGTATCCCATTTATGCTTGAAAATCATTTTCAGACCCAATGTAAGTCTTTTACGACAGTGGAAATTGATCAAGTTGTAATAGATTTAGCCAAAAAATATCTTCCAAAAGCAATAGTTGACAAAACCGATTTCATCTGTGAAGATGCCTTCGTTTACAAAAATCCAAGCAACAAAAAATTCGACCTGATTGCCTTTGATGTTTTTATAGATGATGTTACAGATGAAAAATTCAGGTCTGTAAATTATCTAAAAACACTTAAAAGTCAACTATCTAAAAACGGCGTCTTGTATTATAACTTAATGTCCGATTCTGCTAACTTGGAAAAAACAGCTATCCGTTTTTTCAATGATGTTTTTCTAACGGTATTTCCTCAAGCAACTAAAATTGACACTGATGGGAATTTCGTTTTGTACGGTTGTTAAAAACCTGTTACATTAAATAATGATTCAAGCATAAGTCTCAGACGCTTAAACAGTTTCTATTCCATTGGTTCATTCGTAAAAGGCTTGCTATTTAGCTGATTCAAACCTTTAGAGTTAAACATTTCATCTACCACCGTGAATTCCCCAAATGTTAAATCCATATTCAATCAGGGCTTTCTAATGGAATCATTAAAATAAATTTGCTAGTTCTGAATTTTATTATTTACTTTGCTATAAGTAGATATTAAATAATTAAAGCCAAGCGTTTACCCAAAACCCCTTATTTCTTTATCTAAATGCAGAGTTATGCAGTACATACTCTTCATAATATAATCATATATGTGTATAAAATAAGGACAGAGATTATTCACTGTCCCTTAGTACTCTGGAAAGTAAATCTTGTCAGTTTTGAATAGTTCTTTTGAAATTATTCTTCGTTAGAAACTCTTTGAATAGCTTGGCTATTCGCATCGTTTCTGCCTTGAATAATTCAAAAATAAACTAGCCAAATTCAGACAAATACCATTTACTGCATTCATATATATTAAAATTTTTATGTATAATGGTATAAATTAAAAAACAAAGCAATAATGATGTTAGCCACTGGATAACATGCCAGCTTACCAAACCTCTAATACAATGAAACTACAATTACTGAAAAACTTCTTCTTTATTACATTGGTAATGCTATGTAGCACGTACTTTGATGCTTTTGCTCAATGTAAAATTGGTTCAACTCCCGAATGTCCATTTCTTTATACCGTTTGCCCAGGAGAAACTTTAGATATAAATGTTCAAGATCTTGACGCTCCTACTCCAGCAAATTCTAATATTACCTACACATTTATGAATGGTGATAATATTGCATGTGCTGATTGTCCAGTATGGGAAGGTAGCCAACATTATGAAACAACCTTATATACTTTGATAATGTCAAATGAAGATGGTTCAATAGGTCAATCAGTAGGACTTGCCGATATATATGTATTAGTTGAGGTTCTTGAATGTTCCAATGAATCGAATAATTTATATGATACCGATAAGTATTATGAACTTTGTCAAGGAGAAACCATAAACTTAACCAATTTACCATTGGCTGAATTTGAAGATCCGAATTTCCCAGATTGTTTTGACTGCACGGAAAACATTGTTCAATATTCTTGGAAAATTAATGGACAGGAAATTTCAACTGAAAAAGACATTGTCATTATTGCAGATGCAAATACAATTATCAGTTTAGAAATTGTAAAAATCACTGATTGTATTTATACCACAACCAATCCAGACTGTATTTTTTTTCCTGTCCCACAATTAGGCGTATCTACCGTCGTTCAAACTTTTGGAATCGTGGTTGATAAATGTGAAACAGAAGAAACACCATCATTAAACACAAACTTCAAATTGTTTCTTATTTACCCGTGGTTAAATGAAATTATAAGTAGGGAAAGTTGTACTGGAACTTCTGTCAGCATTTTCAAAAGAGGCACCAACAAGTTGTTGTTTGTTGAGGAGAATGGTTTGGGAAATCTTTATTCACAAAATGGAGATTTGTGGTGTACAAATACTTCGATAGAATTTTGTACCGATGAATATCAACTTAACGAGCCTTATTTTGTGTGGAATTGTACGGATTATGTTTTTGACAATATAAATCCAGTTATTTACATAAACAGTAACCCATTGTTTAACCAATATCCTTGGTTGCTTGACTTAGTTGACATTGATAATTGTGATGGTAGTACAATTGAAATCTATAAACTAAATGGTGTATATTATATAAAAGTTATCAATAATGAGAAGAGTGTCCTTTTCAATACGGATGGTTCTTTTTATTGTGAAGATATGAATAGCCCGAATTGTATTCTGGCATCAGATTTAAAAACACCTATAAATGTTTGGAACTGCAATGATGATTCAAACACTTATAGTGAAATGTTTAACAGTTACCCGTGGCTAAGTAGTTTATATTCCTCTGCCAATTGCACTGGATCATTTGAATCCATTACTGAATACAATAACGGAGCAAACTCCTTCATATACGTTCAGGGAGCAGATTTTGGTGTATTGTACAATCAAAATGGAGAATACTATTGTGCTGATTCAGAGTTT
This sequence comes from Bacteroidota bacterium, assembly GCA_020627525.1. Taxonomy (GTDB): domain Bacteria; phylum Bacteroidota; class Bacteroidia; order Chitinophagales; family UBA2359; genus JAHDGP01. The sequence goes on along the minus strand of JAHDGP010000025.1, from coordinate 16,437 downwards.
TTTGATTGCAGAGAGGCTTACAGTTTAGAAAGTCCTACAAATCGAATTAAGTGTGGGGATCAAGATAGGTTACCGACAGAACTGATACCACAATTTAATGTTTATCCAAATCCATCATCTGGAACATTTTCAATTCAATTAAACGAACAGGTTGAAAATTTGCACGGTGTTAAAATATACAGTTTACAAGGCAAATTAATGCAAGAAACTTTGATCGAGGATTCCTCCTCTGACATTCAAATAAATGCAGAGCATCTTGGATCGGGAATTTATTTTGTTGAAATTTATTATGGATTTAAAACAGCTACAAAAAAATTGATTATTAAATAATACCAAATTTAAGTCGCATTAAATTTACAAGCAACCTTCTTTTTTCAGAATGAGAGAAGGTTGCTTTTTTTATTGAAAATTTTGTCCATTTCCCAAATAAAAGAACAAATCGACCATAGTTGTTACAGATTTTAGTATTTTCATTGGAGAGATATATTGTTTACTGTTGTTCGAGTACTTAATATATTTTTCATAGAAAATTTTGAAAAATGAAAAAAAAGTTATTGCTCCTTTTACTCTGTTTAAATGGTTTGTTCGCTTTTGGAAATGATAGTACTTATGTTGAGCGACAAAATGCATATGTAAATACCACGCTCCAAGATAATGGAGGAAACAAACTAACCTTACAGGCATACAGTGGTCTAGCAGTAGATTCTGTAAAATTAGCAGAATTACTCTCTGTATTGCCTACTAAATATGATCCAGACTTTCAGATTGTTGAATTGGTAAGAGTACTATTTTATTCAGATGGGCTTTATGATGAAGATATCTTACCTGTACTTTCTGAAATCCCCTTTTGGCTAAATGATGGTGACACCACCCGCAATTACTGGACAGAAAATCATATGATTATGTGGATGAGTTCTGAGTGGCTCCTACATGAACGATATGACTGGCCTATAGATAGTATTTTATACCCAAGACTCATTCACTATCTTGAATTGAAAAAAGAATACGGATTTTACGAATTTTTCTCTTCTGTATATTTCCCTTATACCCTGAGTGGATTGTTAAATTTATATGAGTTTACAGAAGATCCTGTTTTGAAAGAACTTTCGATGGAAGTAGCACAACGTTTGTTGAAAGAAATATTGAAGCCCACCACAGACTTGGGCGTATATTTTCCTGCTGCTGGAAGAAACTACCCTGAAAAGTACGAAAATGCCTATGGTCAAAATCACAGTAGTATAATATATTTACTAACTGGTTTTGGTGATGTTCCCACTAGAGCAACTCACGCTGGTGCTTTCTTGGCAACTTCAAGTTTGCCTGTGAAACTGACCGTGGGCAAACTTGGGTCATAATGGTTGGGGATGATTCGATGTACGAAAGTTTTGATAATTTTCAAAACATCATAGCTCAATCGCAGTTCATCGAAGATTGGACTTACGATCCAGTTACATCGCAATCCGTCTATTATGCTCAGATAGATGTAGATACTTTTTCACTAGAATATGCTTGGGGCGTTGACAGTACAGTTACAAGTGTCGATACTATGGATACGAGTATTCAATTGCCAATACATACCGAGTCTCGATTTAGTATTTACCCAAACCCTATCAATGATTATGTTACACTTAATCTTAAAACTATTGGAAATCAACCTTTAAAAATACGGGTATTCAATACCTTGGGAAACGAAGTATACTTTAAACAAATTGATTTCTCAGACTCCTCTTTGAATACCATTCAAACAGCTGATTGGCCAACAGGAATGTATACAGTTATCATTGAAAGTGGCGGAAAAAATTACTATCAAAAACTGATTAAATTTTGAAATTCTATTTGTTTCTTTTTTGTTTAGTACTTTCTCAAATTCTTTCTGCACAGCAAATAACCTGGGTTGATTCGTTGGATCATTATTCCAGAAAGGTGTTTCTGCCTGCTGATAAATACCATTGGACGTGGCAAAATGCTGCTTTGTTAAATACAATAAAAGTCCAGTATGAAATTAGCAGTGATGAGAAAAAAAATGAGTATCTGGCATACATTCGCAAAGCTATGGACAGAAAACTCAAGAGGGCTAATGGCAAAAACCCGAATGCTGTTGCTTCGGGTTTGGGAATGGCTTTTCTTGCAAGGGTTACAGGTGAAGAAAAATACAAAAAAGCTGCTAATAAAATTTTTGAAGATTATAAGAAAATCCCAAAAACAGACAATGGTGGTGTTTCGCATTTGAAAACATTCAAAGAGTTATGGGATGATACTATTTTTATGGTTGGTTGTTATTTGCGTGAAATGTATTTGCTTACAGGAGATGAAAAATATCTTAATGAATTGGTGCATCAGGTAGCAGTACACCGGGCAAAACTAAAGGATGATCATTGGGGGCTGTGGTACCACGGCTGGGATGGTGATGATAAAAACAGAAGTAACTTCATTTGTGGGCAAAAAGGGTGGAGTAATAATAGTAAAAACCGAAGTGGAGAAATATGGGGTCGTGGTAATGGATGGGTCATAGTTACACTTGCGGAGACTGTCAGTGCCTTGCCAGATTCTCTTCCTCAGCGAGCCAAACTGGCTACTTATCTGAGAGAGATGCTTGTGCATTTACCCTCACTATAAGATTCTTTAACAGGGCATTGGCATCAGCTTCCTGTTAGAAAAAATGAAGCAGAAAATTTCATTGAGAGTTCTTGTACTGCTATGTTTGGATATGGCATTCTCATTGGCTTAAGAGCAGGAGTAATTGAAGGGGAGGTGTATGAAAAAAGCGTAAAAAGAGCTTTTGACGGGTTGCGAAAATACAGTATTCGAAAAGAGAAAAATGAACTAGTTACAATGAATGTTTGCAATGGCACTTGCATTGGAGATAAAGATTATTACTTTAACAGAAGGACAAAAAGAGAAAAGAGTTTTGGTCTTGGAATGTTTATACTATTTGGAAGAACGTATCTGAAAGATTAATGGGTATGCGTTGAATGGTAACTGGATAATGTAGTTTTTTCCAAAGTTGGTTAAAACAGGTGTTAAAGCACCAATAATTGAATCTAAAAGCCTGAAAAACAGCGCTATTTAAAAAAGTGTTTATCAATAATGATATATTTAACTGGCTTAATTCGATCCAAATTGAAAATTAAATTTCAATATAATCTTTGAATTTTGTATGTTTATATTCTATAATACAATTTAAGGAAAACAATTTTACATTAAATTTATTGGGAATTTCTGATTTGACAGGAGAGACTGCCAATTTAAAAACTGTCATTTTCACTTTTAAGTTTGAATTTCCAATCTGCTCAAAGTCGAAAAGACTATTATATTTTTTCATCACAAATACTTACAATGTTTAAAAAAATTTTTGCCCTGGTTTTGATATGTGTCTTAGTCAGTTGCCAGAAAGAAACTGTTCAGCTTAATAATACTGATCTCGTTTCTTCAAATGTTGAGACTTATTCTACGGACTTAGGAGATTTACCTCCTGAAGTTAGAGACATTATTAACAATTACAGCGCTCGTCATGCAAGTTGCGAAGCTAACGCAATAAATAGTAACAAAAGATCTTCATTAAGTGGAGCTTTAGGTACAGCTGCATATCCTTATACTTCAGATTTGCGTAATGTAATGGTACCAAATTCTGCCCTTCCTTGCAGACCAGATATTCCTTATTTTCTTCTTGGCGTTACCAAACCCAAAACAGACGATAAAGGTGAAGACGAATATTCTGCAACATTCTATTTAGTTAAAAATCCTAATTATTTTGACAACATCAATATTGTGGATGTAGATTGGTCATCAAATGGAGATGTTGGTTTTAGCCCTGTTCAAAGACATAAAATTAACAATATCAAAATCGGTGATGTTCTATCAGTATCTTGTGAAATATTTGCAACCAATAATACTTCAATGGTCTATTCTCAAGATTTGACATTTGAATTTGACATTACTACACATATCAATACTCCAGTTATTCAATTCAGCACTGGATATACGTATGCATGCACAAATACTGGATTGTCTCCAATCATTGCACCTTAATATGAACTTAATACCTGGACAAAATTAATTGAATATTAAAAGATCTTTGTTTTATTTTATTAATTAAGTCCAATTGAATACATAAATTAAAATTTAAGCTCTTCAAAATGTCATTGTGATGTTTTGAAGAGTTTTTTTATGCAATACGTTTTATTTTTGTTAAAGAAAGGAGTGGTTTTGGACAGGTATAAAAAATACTCGCCTGCCACTTATAGGAAGAAGGCACCTAGTATAAAAAAATCAGTATTTTTTTTGAACGATTGAGCCCGTAAGAATATTAAACATTGGTTTGAGATAAACGTGCAAACTACATAGATACTCAAATGCCATCTGTAGGAAGAAAATCCCTGACTATTATATATGCTTCGTCAATGACTGCACGACCTTAAACTCACTCAAGAACTCCTTCGCTACCACTCTTAAAATTGTGTAGGCAGGTATGGCTAAAATCATTCCTGGTATTCCTGCGATTGTACCTGCTATTAATATCAATAAAAATATCTCTAAGGGATGCGCTCTTACTGAGTTTGAGAATATCAATGGTTGTAAAAACATATTATCCAACAGTTGCATGGTTACAAAAACGGCTGCAACTTTGGCGAGCAATGGCAGCATTTGCGTGTAAAAATCAAGCCCTAAGTTGGTGGTAACGGCCACAAAAACTCCAAATGACAATCCTATAATTGGACCTACATATGGTATGATGTTAACCAATCCTGCAAAAAGACCAATCAATAGCGCATTTTTGACTCCAAGGACCATCATTGCAACGGTAACGTAAATAGTTATTAAGGTAACTTGAATTAAAATTCCATACATATACCTTGTCAATAATTCTTTCGCTGTGTTTACAACACTGTCAAAACGCTTTTCAAATTGTGTTGGAATGGTTGAAAAAACGGATCTGTACAATAAATCTTTATCAGATAGAAAGAAAAAACAAATAAATAAAATAGAAAAGGCAGCGATGAAATAACTAAAAATATTGTTTACAACACCAAAAACAGAAGTGAAAACATTCGATATGTTGGCAGAATTCAATAAAGAGCTCAATTGATCTTTCAATGTTTCTGAAAGTGGTTTTTCGGAAGTATCAATAAGACTGTATTTCGATAGAAAAACTTCTAAACGTCTAATCGGATCTTCTAATCCTTGAATAACTTGGTTAGGATCAATGGAGATAACCAAGTTTATTTGATCAATAATAAGCGGTACAAAAGCAGCGAAAAACAAAGCTATTGTACCCAGAAAGCAGGCAATTGTTAGCAATGCGCTTAACCAATTTGGTAAATGCAATTTGCCAACTCTAATTTTTTGAAAAAAATTCATTATGGGTCTACCAAACAATGAAAGTACTCCTGCTATCAATACATATGATATAATTGTTTGTAGATACAAAAAACTGTATATCAATATCACCAAAACAAGAATAATAAAGCCTATGCGTAACCATCTATTCATTATGTGTACTGAGATTCATTGTTAAAAGAATAGTAAAAACTTACTAACTCCACAAATTAACTACCAATATTGATTTGAGCAACTTATTTGCTGATTTTTCGATGCTTTAACAAAGGATATGCAAATATGCTTACAACTAATATAATTGCTCCAATATAGAAACCAAAATCCATGCGTTCTGATTCCCCAAAAATCAAAAAAGCCAAAATTATTCCATAAACAGGCTCCAAATTAATAGCAAGAGACACTGTATATGTTGACAAAACTTTCATTAATCGAACGGTTCCGACAAAAGCATATGCTGTACAAAGTATTGCTAAAATACCTATCCATAAATAGTCTGAAACTGGTAAATTTTGTGGAGCCGTCAAACTATAACCAGATACATATATGTAAACTAAAACAGCTACACTACCAGCCAGCATTTCATAAAAAGAAATGATTACCGGGTTGTTGTCTTGGGTTAACTGCCTATTGAAAACACCAAACAAGGCAGCCAAAAAAGAGGAAATCAAAGCATATATTATTCCCAAATAATAATGCATTGCAAATCGTGTCATGATGTACAGACCGATCAAAATTACCATACCTATGAACACCTCTACCCACCATATTTTTCGCTTTTCTATCAGTGGTTCGATGAAACTGACAAAGAGGGTTCCACTTGCCATTACGCCTAATGTTACAGATACATTTGAAACTTTTACCGCTTCAAAAAAAAAGACCCAATGAGCGGCTACGACAAAACCTGTCAATATGATTTGTACGATTCTTTTGGTAGGTAATTGAAAGGATATTTTAGAAAAATAACAAAAAACACTCAACGCAAATGCGGCAATGCCCATACGATAGACCACCAATTCAGCGGCAGAAATACTGATTAGTTTGCCAAGTATTGCCGTAAATCCAAAAAGCAATACGATAAAATGAAGTTCTAAATAATGTCTGTAATTCGCTACTTGTTTTTCCAAATCAAATCTACAATATTTATGAATATTTGCTGCTCCAAAGGTACTAGGAATAGTAGAATAACTTCTTCATTTCTTTCAAAATGTTAAAATATTCTTTTGAACCTCACAAATCAATCATTCTTCAATAATAGATTTTTTCATTTTTGATAACTGGTCAGTGTTGAATATGTTTAACAAAGATTTTATTGTATTGACACCTTGTTCTGTAAGTGCTTCTTTTTTCTTAGCCAAACCCACTGAACCAATTTCATTCAAATAAAGCTCCTCTACAATTTCAGGAATGACTTCCTTATAAGTATTGTTTACCAATAATTTAAAATCATTACTTTCATTGTCAATTACATGGTAATAAACTTCTTTTCCTAAACGTAAATTTCCTTGTAAACTTACTTGCTGTACTATTGGCTTCCTAAATAATTTACTTTGACAGATGAATAAATCATCTTCATTTTTTATAAACCATACGCTTGACTTTGCTGGAATTGCTCCATACTTTTTTCCTGTTAATCCTTCAATCGCCAAATTAATATTTGGCAATTCCGCTTTAATTTTATTTGGAATATTTTCACTGACCATTGTTTTATCCTTTCCGAATAATTTTGAAAACATTGGTTCAACATAGATGTATTGAAAAAAGTTAGAAAATTTCTTTGCCTTTTTAAATAAGAAAAACGCTGCTACAAAAATTAGCAAGGTCAATATCAATCCAAATTTCGGAAAGAAAAAGTATATAAGTACCAGACCAAAAGTAAACACTTTTTTGGCAAATTCAAACAATGCATCTAATAGTGGAATTGGGGACAGAAAAATCAAAATTTCTAAAAAATATCTAACCGTAACAACGACTAAAAAATAAGGAATTGCCAAAAGCGCAATGATAAAAATTGAAGAGGGAATTTCGTAGCCTCCAATTGCGAATCCACTCATTTCAATATTTGAATTGCCACTTGCTTGCATTAAATAAGGAGCAATCAATGTTAGAATGTAAATAAAATATCCAGCTTTGTTTTCCAAAAACTTTGCGGCCAAACCTAGAGGTTTTGAAAATTTTGAAAGGTTTGGAATCGTTGTAATCAGGACAAGTATGAATGATGCAATTACAATGTAGATATTTGCCAACATGGGATTTGTAGCAATGTACTCATTTCCAAAACCGAAATTTGACGCTAAAGATGTCAAAAACAAAGTCCAAAATGGAGATATTGCCATTGGGCTTATCAACGAAACGGCTTCCACAACAGAAGCATTTTGCAGTAAAGATGATTCGATTGAAGATTGCGCATATAATAAAATAGGAATGCCAAACAGCATAGCGAGTAAGGCTATTCTGGTAAAAATATTTAACAATAAATTCTTCATAATGGGGTTTTTAGGTTCTGGAAACTTTAGAAAATGAAGGCTGTTTTACATACTAATTTAACTAGAAATCTGTTCTTTGGTAGAACAATACACAATATAGGCAAATCATATTAAAAAAAATAACATTATTATGTCAATATTAAGCTCAGTAAATAAATGCTAAAATTTTTCTACTTTTTTATTTCAATATTTTCAATAATTCTAATTGTTTTTAGGTCGCATTTTGTGCTTGGAAGTATTCTTATATTTTCAAGATGGATTTTAGTTTTTATTTTATTGCTAGGAATTTTATTTTACAAAAAACGGAAATCTAAAAAAGTATTCATTCCAATCATTTTTACTTTCATTCTGTTGCTTACAGACTGGGCTTTTGATAAATACCATACTGCCCAAACATTTGCCTTTTTAGAATCAACCAAAACACAGACTTTGAAAGTAATGACTTTCAATTTGTATTTTAGAAATAAAGATCCGAATGTTTGTATAAACACAATCTTAGAATACGCACCCGATCTTGTTTTTTGCCAAGAAATCACCCCAGATTTAAAAAATGTGCTTGACAAAAACTTAATAAAAAAATACCCTTTTTATAAAGTCTTGGCATTAAAAGGCACACACGGAGTTGGTGTTTATTCTAAGTATCAATTATCAAATGAATACTTCTTAAACAATCGAAATGGGCTACCCTTTGCTCATATGGTGACCATCAATCATCCAACAAAAAAAATACAAACCGTAAATATGCATTTGGCTTCGCCCGCTGTCGCATTTGCAGAACCAAAAAATTTCGTTCAATTATTTAAAAAAAATGAACAGCAAAGAAGCCAGCAATGGGCTAAAATAGAAAAAGAACTGGCAAAACACGATTCAACAAGTCCCAAAATCATTATTGGAGATTTAAACACCTTGACCTACGAACCATTGTATAGAAATATACTTAGCAATACAGTTGATGCTTACAGTGCTGTTGGACAATGGCCAGGTTTGACCTTTCCAAACACTCATAAGTTGCCCTTTAAAACTGCAAGATTGGATTACATTTTACTACAAGGAAATATTGCACCTATAAAAGCTGAAGTTCCTCAGAAAAGTAGTTCTGATCATTTTGCCGTTTATGCGGAATTGGAGATTTGAGGGAATCAAAAAAACTTGGCATTTGCAATTTTGCGAAACGCTCTCTAAAATTAATCCACCCTACTGATTCTCACTTTTCTCTTTTTAAGCTTACTGTTGTTTAAGTCTTTTACCAACTGATTGGATTTTGAGCTTGGTACAGAAACAAATGCACAATCTTGCTTTAGCTCAATTATTCCCAATTCGTTTTTCCCTAACTTTCCTTGCTTGAAAAACAAACCCGCAATGTCTCCTTTAGAAATTTTGTCTTTGCGACCACCAGAAATATACAACGTATCCCAATTGCTTTTTACATGTTCTTTATTTTTTTGGATTTTTTCTATCTCAATTCCTTCAATAAATTCTTTTACATTTTCGTTTTCTTCTTTTAAAATGTAAGCAGTGCCAGCGCTGTGCATTCGTGCCGTTCGTCCATTGCGATGGATAAACTCATCTTCTCTGGGAGGCAATTCATAATGGATGATAAAATTCAATTCAGGCACATCAATTCCCCTGGCAGCCAAGTCTGTTGCTACTAAAAATTTGTGTGTTCCATTTCTAAATTTAATTAAAGCTGTTTCACGATCAATTTGTTCCAGCCCTCCATAGAAACAATCGTGACGAATTTTCTTTTTGTGTAAAAAGTCGCTGACGGTTTGAATGGTATCTTTAAAATTACAAAAAATGATTCCATTTTGATCACCAACGTGACCTAACAAATGCACTAGTGTTTCTAGCTTTCGATTGGCTTTTGATTCAACTATTTTTAGTTTGAGTGTTGGCTTTTTTTCATCTAAATAATTTAGTTCAAAAGGGTTTTCAATTTCTACAAATTCAGGAATTTCTAGTTTTTGTGTAGCCGAGGTCAGAACCTTTTTCTTCAATGCTGTCAGTGAAAACATTATTTCTTCCATTTCTCTTTGAAACCCTACCTCAAGAGATTTATCAAATTCATCCAAAACCAATGTCTTGATAAAATCAACAGAAATATTTTCTCTACGAATATGATCCGCTACTCTTCCTGGCGTTCCAATGAGAATAGCGGGAGGATGTCTGAATTCTATTTTATCTTTTCCACCTGCTTTCCCACCATAAACAGCATTGGTTTTATAACCACTTCCCATCTCTCTGGTTACTTGCTCTATTTGAATGGCAAGCTCTCTTGAAGGTACAAGAATCAACACTTGTATTTCATTCAATTCAGGATCAAGTTGGGCAATAATTGGCAGGAGGAATGCCAAAGTTTTCCCTGTACCTGTCGGTGAAAGTAATACTACCTCACTGTTTGATAAAATGGCTTTTTCCGCATCTTGCTGCATTTGATTGAGCTGCTCAATCCCCAACTTTTTAAGTATGGCTTTCTGATCTTTCCTAATTTCCGACATGCAGACAAAGGTAAGGATTTAAGCGGGATTATCATTGTATAAAAATTTTCCTAGTCGTAACTTTGTTTTTCAGCTGTATTTTTAAGATATAAATGCCAGGTAAAATATTAGATGATAAATTTATTTCTTCTGTATTTGACAAGCCTGAAGAATTCTTTTTTGATTGAAGTGCTTTGCCATTTAGGTCGAAAAGTGCGACGGAGTGGATTGCTTCATTACATTCTATATTTAATGATTGTTCATTTTGTTGAATGGAAGTATTGGATTTATTTTCTAAAGAGAAAGCTGTTGTTTCACTTCCTTTTTTATCAGCAATTTCTGGCTCTCGATCTGGATGGTCAGTGGCTTTTATTATCTTTTCGTAGAAACATTCATCATCACGATTTGCTACAAATTTTAATTGAATATCTTTGTTTTTTTCCTTATTAAATGGTCCTAATGTAAATGACTTTGCTACTTCTACTTGACTTTTGTGTCGTGTGTGTTGATATTCTTCATTTACAAAAACATCCAACATAAATAAATCTCTGGTATCTGGTCCTATCTCAACTTCTACAAAAAACGAAGTTTCTGTTTCTTTGATTTTCTGAATATATAAATCTAGATTACAATCAAATGGTTTTTCACAGATATGCTCATAAAAATAGCTAGTTGAACATTCAGGGTTTTCAATATCGGTTAGCGTAAAATAAAAATCTTGCGCCTCAATTTGTCCTAATCCAATTGTATTATTCGATTTTACTGAATTATACTTATATTCTACTTTGGGTCCTCCATTTATTGCTAAAGTATAACCACTTTCAGAAGGATTATAATTATGAAATTTTATTCCAAAATTTCTTATTGAATCGTTTATAAGATCACAGGAATAAAAATCACATCTAATGTTTTCAAAGTTACATTTTGGTTCAGAACCACATTCTAAATTTCCAAAATTTATTTCTTCAGTTATTTCATTGTCCTCATAACTTTCCTCTTTAGAGATTAATAACAATTTATTCTCCTCATTGTTATCGTTAATTGGTCCAACTTTAATATATCCAATGTATGGATACTCTTTCTGGAATTCTCCTAAACTTACACCATTTAATACAGCTTCAAACTTATCTATTGTGCCCCAATAGTCTACTGCAATGTATCTATCTCCAAATTGATCACAAGGTAAAATTTCAGATTCAACATATCCAAAAGTTTTAAGAGAAGAATCAATATACGGACTAGCGACTAAATAAGATTTGCTGCAATTGGTTTCAGGCTCAATAAATTCAAATTGATAAGAAGTGATTGGCATAATATAATATGGTCCAATACCAACCCCATCATCTTTTTTAATATCTATAAACTTAAAATATTGAAGCCCAGATGTTTCTGTCGATAATTGAATTTCCAACTCGGGTAAATCCGAACCAAGTTCCAATCCAAAAAGCATAGGAAAACCTATATCTTCTTGTTCAGAACTAATCATAAAAGGAAAGTGAATATAAACTTGTTCTATACTGCACTTCTCTTGTGCATTTATATTATTAAACAACAAGATTAGTGTACAAACTAAACAGAAAAACTTACTACTACTTTTACCTACAAAAGATAATAACTTATTTAACCAAAATTTTTCTTGTATAATATTTATCATTATCAGATAAATATAATAAATAAATTCCAGAAGCAATTCCTGAAATATCAATATTAACACTTCTGTTTTGGTTTGTATTTATATTTTGGTTAATTAACTTACCAGTTAAATCGTATAAAACAACTTCAGTGAATTGAGTCTGAGAATAAATATTCAGTACTCCACTAATTTGAATTATTGAAATATCTGCATTTGTCAATTCCTCAATAGAGGTACAAGGAGCATTTTCAAAAGTTATCTCATCTAAACAAGCTTCAAAATTATTTCCAATTGTCACATTTTCAAATCCTTGTGGCAAGGCAACTTCTATTGGTAAATCTGTATAGTTAAATGTACCAAATAATTCAAAGTCTAAAAACAAATCAAAGGTTGGAGAGCTAACATTTGAGTAAGTTAAATCAATGGTTGCATTTATATTATCAACAGATGTGCAATCAAAGTCAAATTGTGAAATTTGTATGGCACAAGCTCCGTCGCAATCGTTAACTGTCACTTCTTGTTTTGAAGTAAATACATGTCTATTTTCATCGTTTTTAAAATAAAAAATTTCACAAACTATTTCTATTTCTTTGCTTAATAAATCTGATGATACTTGATTTGGATAAAATTTATTCCCAACAACACCAGGTCCAGAAAAACTGATTGAGTCAGCATCATACAAGGCGGTTTCCTCTAAATTTATTTCGCCATCGGTTGAACAAAATTGACTGGCTAAATCGGCAAAACCATAAGAATTCCAAAAATCATCCCCACTTTCATAGGCAGTTAAATAAGTCCTTTGAAAACCCGATTGATAAAAGTCTTCATTATATCCAATTAAACCCAATTGAGTATTGTAGGTAGGCTTACTTGGAGAAGGACCTAATATTGCAAAAACCAACTCGCAAGGACCTTGAAAACCAATGCCAGATAAATCAAAACCACCAGACCAAAACGCAGATAGATTCCAAGCATTCTCATTTTTCAGCTGTGTGTTGTTTTTTTCAATTTTATTAATAAAAAATCTTGGACCATCATATTCATAAATATCTGTATGATTGGATTCTAAAAAAAAGCCATATGGTACTCGACTAAATAATAATCTATCATCAGTAATGCTATAAATTTTGGTCTCTTCAGAACTATTTTCCGAAATTGTAAACTCACCTGACAAATAGTTATAATATTCAATTATTTCTTTTCTATTAAATGTCACTTCAATTTTGTCAGTGGTTTCATTTACTGAAATAATTGAGTCTGTGGAATGTGTACGCTCCTCCCCTATTGGAAAATCATAACTCAAATAATCTGCAAATTCTCTAACCCTCAAATTACTAACCAAGTCGCCAGCTTTGTATGGAACAAAATCTAAAATAGACCATTCAGCTCTTCCAATTAAATTATTGCCTGCGTCTGTAAAACCAACCATTGACAGTTGTGTTTTAGGAGCTCCTTTTACAAGTTCTGGAAAAGGAATAGTGCTTATTATCCCATAGCTCTCACTAACTTTAAATTCGAATTTTGTAAAATCAGAACTTACTTGACTCCCTCCACTGTATGCATTTATATCAAAAGTTTTGACTTTGTCTTGAACTGAGACGATTGTTTCTAGTTCATTTGAAATACACTCGAAGCGAATTTCGTCAAAGCCAAGCGAGTCGGGCATTGGCAAACTAAAATATTCTCCAACCGCCACATTTTTATCATAAACCAATTTATCATCAAAAAAGTACTGATCATTTTTTTCTATAACTGGATTAACCAAAGAAACAATATCACCAGCTAAATTATCAAACTGTTCACGGTACGTTTCAAGTCCAAAGGCAACATCTAAACAGGACCATTCTGCTGCTTGTAGTTGGTCGTTTATTTCTTTCAATAAATAAAAATACTGAGTTTCATCAACTTGTACATTAACAGAATCAGGTGAATAAATAGAAATTGCATACTTTTCTTCACTTGAAAATTCAAAATACGACTTTTGATTGGTTGGAAACAAAGACCAATTTTGAGCGGAAATGTTAACTGTTAAAAACAACATTGCAACAAATAACACAGAGGTATATTTCATAGCACCTTTTTTGGGGTTTAGAATATTTGGCTAAAGGTTTTAAATCGATTTTTACTCGAAGTATCTTACTTTACGATAAATTAACCAAATAGTTATAACTAATACTGTATTAGTGGTTTATAAATTTTTGTCCACTTCGACATGGCTCAGTGACCGCACTTCGACATGGCTCAGTGACCGCACTTCGACGTGGCTCAGTGACCGCACTTCGACATGGCTCAGTGAAATGTATTTTGGTTTCGCTTAATTTTCATATTTTTGGATTCTTCTGCATGCATTATTTTGTCTTCATCGTTTGGGGATTCCGCATCAAGTGCGGAATGACGACGGGTAGAGTGCGGAATGACGACGGGCAGAGTGCGGAATGACGACGGGCAGAGTGCGGAATGACGACGGGTAGAGTGCGGAATGACGATTGATTCAACTCACAAGTCCTTGACAACCTATTCAACTCACAAGTCCTTGACAACCTATAGGTCCTTGCCCTATTTCATTCAAATATCAAGACAATTAATTGCAAAAAACTTAAATTAGTACAAAAAAATTTGTATCTTTGTGCAAAATTTAAAGAAAATATTTAGTCATTATGGCAATTGCACAAGAAAAAATAGCAGAGATTTATACCGAATATGGGGGGTCTGCAACAAATACAGGTTCTATTGAGGGCCAAGTAGCTGTGTTAACTGAAAGAATCAATCACATTTCAGAACACCTTAAATCAAACTTTAAAGATCATTCATCAAGATTGTCATTGATCAAGATGGTAGGTCGCCGTAAGAAGTTTCTTAAATACATCGCTAAAAAGGACATTACGAACTATAGAAGCCTGATTAAGAAATTAAATATAAGAAAATAAAAATCAGGAAAGGAGCATTTTTTAAATGCTCCTTTTTTTTTGGGTAAACTGCCCACAGTCGTTTACATTTTAAAGATGCCAATGTAAATGATTGAATATTAATTAATCGTTATATCATAAACTCACAAATGACACAATTACAAGCCACTACCAAAACATTCGACATAGGCGACGGAAGAGAAATAACCCTTGAAACTGGTAAATTAGCAAGACAAGCCGACGGCTCCATATTATTAAGAATGGGAAAAGCAGCATTGTTAGCTACTGTAGTATCTTCTACTAAAATGAGAGACGGGGTAGACTTTTTCCCTCTTTCTGTTGATTACCAAGAAAAATTTGCCTCTGCCGGTCGTATTCCTGGTGGTTTTCTCAAAAGAGAAGCGAGACTTTCTTCTTATGAGATTTTAATTAGTCGTTTAGTAGATAGAGCTTTGCGTCCTCTTTTTCCAGACCAATACTATTACGATACGCAAGTATTGATTTCATTGATTTCTCACGATCCAGAAGTTCAGGCTGATTCATTGGTTGCTTTGGCTGCCTCTGCTGCTTTGACTGTTTCTGATATTCCGTTTCAGGGTCCTATTTCTGAGGTAAGAGTTGCAAGAATTGATGGCAAATTTGTAATCAATCCATACAAAAGCCAAATGGAAAATGCAGATATGGATTTGATTGTGGCTGCGACGATGGATAACATTATGATGGTGGAAGGCGAAACCAAAGAGGTTTCGGAGCAAGATATGATTGATGCTTTAAAAGTAGCACATGATGCCATTAAAATTCAATGCAAAGCGCAAATAGAATTGTCGGAAGCGTTTGGCGTTAAAGAAAATAGAGAAGTCCCTGAAGTATATGAGAATGAGGCATTGAAAAAGAAAATTTTTGAATTGACTCAAGATGATGTTTATAAAGTAGCGAAAGGTGCTTTGAATAAGCACGAAAGAAAACAACAGTTCAGCGATGTCAAAAAAGCATTGGACGAAAAGTTGGTAGAGCTTTATGGTGAAGATATGCCAGAAGAGGATTTGAATCTTGTTGGAAAATATTACCACAAAGTTGAGAAGCATGTAATTCGTGAAATGGTCATGTCTGAAAGAACTCGTTTAGACGGAAGAGCATTGGATGAGGTTCGTGGTTTGCATATGGAAATCGACTTTTTAGAATCTCCACACGGTGTTTCACTTTTTACAAGAGGTGAAACGCAGGCCATTTGTACTGCTACTTTGGGTACAAAAATGGATGAGCAAATGTTTGACAAAGCAGGTGGAATTGAAAAAAGCAAGTTCTTGTTACACTATAACTTCCCACCGTTTTCAGTTGGGGAAGCGCGTCCTGTTCGTGGTCCTGGTCGTCGTGAAATTGGTCACGGTAATTTAGCACAACGTTCATTGGAGCAAGTTCTTCCAGAAGCAGAAGATAATCCGTACACAATCAGAATTGTTTCAGACATTTTGGAATCTAATGGTTCTTCGTCTATGGCAACGGTATGTGGTGGGTCTTTGGCATTAATGGATGCAGGTATCCCGATTAAAGGGGGTGTATCTGGTATTGCAATGGGAATGATTTCTGATCCAGAAGATCCT
>JAHDGP010000024.1:10443-22076 GCA_020627525.1 Bacteroidota bacterium | reverse complement strand
GTGGAAATTCAGCAGCGAATAACTATGCAAAAGGAAATGAAAGTGTAGGAAATTCTTTTCTTGAGGGGGCAGTACCAGAGTACGAGTTTTTCAAGAGAATAAAAGAAAAAGGTTTTTCGGGTCTATAGGCTACAGATGCTCTAATATTGCTCGAATTCGCAAATATAAAATTTAATCCCCTTAAAGTTAATGCAAGTACAAATTTGAAAAGGGAAAGAATTCTCTTGTAAAAATTATGGGAAAATGACAGATAGTTAATTTTAAAGATTGATTTTCCAATTTATTCATACATGTTTCTTGCAAGTTGTAACATTCATGACAATTTTATCGTTTCACATTAGACCCATATATGAAATATTCCACCAATCTATCACACTCAAATCAATGACTCAACTCACTAGGTGCATTCACTGATCTATTGTAATACCAAGTGTCATAATCTGTTATCTGAATTTGTCCATCTAAGTCAATGTCCGCTTGTCTGTAAATTTGATTGGCTGCAGGAGAAGTTTTCCAAGCATCAAAGTCTGTTATTTGAATTTGCATATTGCCATCTATATCTCCTGCAAACATCATAGCTTTACCGTTTGCGGAGAGCTTTTGTACTCCACCATAAGCATTGCTTCTTGCAGTAGTGAAATCGTAGCTCATGTTTAAACTTCTCGGAATTCCAGTGGCAGTCAGAACATCCAGGTGATTGCGATGTCTTACCAAGAAATAATAATTACCGCCTGGTGGCAAAGCAAATTTTAAATTGCTCGTTCCGTCTAAGTCTTTGATTGAACCGTCTTTCATAAGTAATCCCACTTTGTGATCATAAAAATCTGTATTATTAGCTCCTGTTCTCGCTTCAACATAAATCCAATCAACCATATTGGCGGGGAACGAACTGAGGCTTGCAGGAAGCGTATAATTATAAGTCGCAGGATTTGTATATGGGTGAGAACTTGGTAATAAATTCAAATCATTTAAATAAGAATTCATTTCAGCCTGAGTACTTGAATTGGCCCCTTCCAACCACACTTTCAAAGCTACATTTACCTCTTGACAGTCGTCAGGCACACCATTGTTGTCAATGTCAATATTGTCATTTCCGCCAGGACAAATATCTAATCCATCACAAACACCATCCAGGTCAGAATCAGCAGTGCCAGAACCGCAGTTAGAAGTTATTGTTATTGAGTAATCTTCTATTTCACCAAAATCCAGGTTTTGGCAAGGCTCTTGTGGCGTTTCGTAATGCATAGAGACCCTCATTCGGGTAGTAGTTGGCAGTACATCGTCTGGAATGGTTACAGTTCCATTTAGCAAAGTTGATACTGGTGGAATTGATTCAAATACCAATTCGCCATTGTCTTCAAAACTTCCATTTTTATTAAAATCTATCCAAACTTTCCAATATTCGACATAAATTTGACTCCTAAAGGCAGGGTTGAGTGCTATAGCATAGTTACTTCCAGCAGTTACATTTGCTGTAAGATTGGTGAAATCTCCATATCCATCATTATCGCCTGAATTATTATTTAAATCTGCAAATGATACAGACTGAATCCATTCATAATAAGAGTTGGAATTTGGTATGCAATATTGAACATTTTTAGTTGTAAATATATAAACATTATTGCTGGAACGTCCACAATTATTGTGCGCCGTAACTGTCCAATAATAAGTTGTTTGTTCTTCAAGAATTGTTGTCAACTCATATTTATTGTCCATTATATTTGAAGCCGACTCAATAATATTACTAAATTGAGGATCCGTAGAAATCTCAATAGAGTAAAACTGTGCTAAATCACTATAAGTCCAATTCAAAATAGGTAGTAAGTTGACCAGATTGTCATTTTGTGGAGGATAAATAGTGAAACTAGATTCAGGAAGACCGATTTTTAAGTCGATATTTATTGTTTGGCTAAAAGTACCGTCTGTTGCATTTATTGAAATGCTGTAGGCGCCATTTTCAAGACCTGTAATGTTTAAAAAAGAACTAGTGCCTGGTTGAACAGCGTTGGGGCTAAATACACCAACAGCAGTAGGTGGAATGCCATTTGCTGTAAATGAAATAGTGTTTGTGCCACCCATTAAATTTTGTGTGTTTATTGGTATGGATAATTGCTGATTTGTACAACCAAAAATTGTTGCATTCGGAGTATTAACGTTAAAAGGTAATTGGCTTTCTTGGATAATGAAATTTTGGTTGGAAATATCGAAAAACACATTGTCAGAACATTTTATTTTTATACGGTTTTGTGTGCCAATGATATTGGGAACAGTAAAGGTATAAGTACCTGAATTTATAACGCTGGAAGCAATAACTTGATCAAAATTATTTCCTCCATCTGTTGATAATAAAATATCTACTAAGCCACATAGAATGGGCTGTTTTTCTGTGTTAGCAACATTCCAAACAATGGTTTCCTGATTTCCTACAATCCAAGTTATTGTTGTGTTGGGATTGGTGACAAGAAACGGACCTGCTGCACTTGTAGATTTTAATAAAATATCATCATCTGCCACACCACCATTGCCGAGGTTGTTATCTCTAACGGTAATTGTAAAGTTTAAATCTCTGGTGACATTGGGCAACTTCTCCCAAGTGTCATTAGAGTTGTTTAATAGTGAAATTTTATCTGGAAAAGTTCTTGTTGCATTGGTAGTTGGGAGAATAGACCTGAAAAGCGGACCAACCGCATTGTTTGAGCTTGGTGGCATTGGGGCTATTCCGTTATCCATCTGTTCCCAGCAGTAAGTCAATTGGTCGCCATCGGAGTCGCTTGCTGTCGCAGTTAGTTCAAAAGGGGTTCCAATAGGAATGTATTTGTCATTTCCACCAAAAACAGTCGGAACATTATTGCCATCAGAACTAAAGGAAGCACAAGAAGATCCAGACCCATTTTGTGTAAAATTTATAACTTCTTGAATACTGATAGCATGAAAATAAGCATCACTATTTGTTTGGATATTTGGAGAACAAATACCAGCATAAGCCATTATAGTTGAACCACTGCC
Source organism: Bacteroidota bacterium (assembly GCA_020627525.1). Lineage (GTDB taxonomy): Bacteria > Bacteroidota > Bacteroidia > Chitinophagales > UBA2359 > JAHDGP01. The sequence goes on along the minus strand of JAHDGP010000024.1, from coordinate 19,070 downwards.
TGGCTCTACAGCGGCAGCATCCACTCTGTTATCATTGCAAGAATTATTAAAAGTATGGTTTGCACCAAATTGATGACCAATTTCATGGGCTACATAATCTATATAAAATGGATCACCGATTGGATTTGTCAATCCCGTTACGCCTTGTGCTTTCACGGAGTTTATACATACACCTCTCGCAGCAAGTCCGCCTCCACCCGTACTAAAAACGTGTCCAATGTCATAGTTTGCAGTACCAATTACACTATTCAAGTTTGATTGATTTTGTGCAATCATTTCAAAAGGGTCATTATTAGAATAAGGGTCTGAACTTGGGTTGGTATAAACAATTTGATCATTATTAGCTATCAATACAAGTCTGATTCCGAGGTCTCTTTCATATACTTGATTGACACGATTGATGGTCGTATTTGCAGCAGAGATGGCTCCTGCAACTGTACCTCCGTGGTAATTGGTAAATTCACCATTACAAGCAGCGGCAAGCCTGTAAGTTTGCAGTTGATTGTCTGTAGCTATTTTGTAATCAGCAATTGCATTTCCCAGCTTATCACTAGCATCATCATTTGTAAAATGACAATGGAAGTCGTGCTCTGCTGTTTTGATAAAATCTTTTTTATAATAACAAATTGCATGAGATTTTTTCTTGAAATTTTCTCCTCTCAATGCATCAATATAAATAGGGCTGTCTTTACCCGTTATCAGTGCATTAAATCCATTTGGAGAAACATCAAACCTAATGTTTATTTCTGGATGATCGGGATTGTAACCATAGTAACTTTTTATTTCAGGAAACTTGGCAGCCAATTCAGCTTCCATTGTTTGAGTTTGAAAAATAATGAATTCTAAAACATTGCCATCTGGTGTTGGTATTTTTATAAATTTTTCAACATCTGTCTGTGTCTTCTCCGATCTTTTAGGAACACTTGCAAGTTCATTTTTAAGCAGATCAACATCAACAATAACACCTCTGTAAGAATTGGCAAGTGCTTGATTTTTGGATACAATATTTTTGTCTATCGAAATATCTTTCCAAAAAGATTGTCCCAACAAACATTGGCACGAAAATAATGTGAATAGAAATATTAGTATAAAGTTTTTCATAGTTATAGCCTTGCTTCAAAATCATTATAAACTGATCTTGGAATTGGTAAATATATAGTCTAAGAGCTTCGTTTGTAGCTCTATTCAATAATTTAACGGAAATCATTGACTTACCGTATTTTAGGAAGCACAAAAGAGTGTCTTTTACTCGACTTCTTTGTAAACTCTTGCAGAAATAATAACACTTAATTCATATAAAAAATACACAGGAATGGTTACCAATACTTGTGTCCAAACATCTGCAGGTGTAATGATCGCTGCAATTACTAAGATAATAACAAATGCGTGTTTTCTGTAAGTACGCATCATATCTGGTGAAACAATTCCAATTTTTGACAAAAGATAGACAATCATTGGTAGTTCGAACATAATACCAGCAGCCATAACAACAGTTGTTATCACTGAAATATAGGACGCTATCGAAAACTGGTTGGTAACCTCAGGACTGATACTATAATTGGCAAAGAAGTTAATAGAGAAAGGAGCAAGGATGATATATCCAAAAGAAACCCCTAAAAAGAAAAGCAATGAGCCCCAAAATACGAGCCCTCTGGTGTGTTTGATTTCATTTTCGTAAAGCCCTGGTTTGATGAATTTCCACATTTCCCATAAAAAATAGGGAAAAGCTATAATGAAACCGATCATCAACGCTACTTTGATGTGCATTAAAAATTGGTCAGGTGGACTAAGTGACTGTAAAGTGAAGGGGGTAGGGACAATACAAAGACGATCTCCTAATTGCAATAATTCAGAAAGTTTGCAAAAGGCATTATAAGTAAAGAAGGATTCTTTTTTAGGTCCAAAAATTAAACCATCAAAAATAAAGCCTTTCATTACAAATGCAAGAATGGCAAAAACAAGAATTGCAACTATCGACCTAATTAAGTGCCATCTTAACTCTTCTAAATGGTCAATAAATGACATCTCCTTATGTTCAGCAGAATCGAGCTGATTTTCAGAGCTATGTTCTAGCGAATTTTCCATTCAAATATTCGAAATGATCTTGTTAAGAATACTCCTGATAATTTTGGAGTAAAATTTTTATTTTAAAAGCACAAAATTAAGTCTAAAATTATAACAATAGTTATTTTATGATTTTTTGTCTTAAGTAAAACGAAATAAATAATCTATACCACACAACTAGCCATAAGCTTCATAGGAGCTTAAGCTTTGTAGAATAAGCAACCATTAAGAGTAAGATCCAAGCTTGAACGAAGCGACACCTTAATTTTCGAGATTCTTCCGAATCGGTAGACTAGTAAAAAACTTACTCTTGCTCTTGGTATGACTGCGTTTTATCATTGAATCTATAAAAATCTCTTTGACTAATTTGGTCCCACTTATTTATATCATTTTACTAAGTTAAATTGAATTTTAATAACAATTAGAACTAAATTTGCGTCGTTTACAAAGTTCACTATGTTCGTAATACTACATTTTATGTGATATTGAAAGCATATTGTAAATTTAAAATGTCCATAATACTTACAGAAATCAAGACATGAATAAAAATCTATACCTCGCTATAAGAACACTTGCACTAGTGTTTGTGTTTGCGATAAGCTCTAATATTTTTGGTCAAACAGCGGATTGTAGTGGTCCTGGCGACTTTTCTATTGTTCCAACAGGAACAGTTGCTGGAACAGGAACAGCGGATGATCCATATCAAATTTGTTCAAATTCTTCATTGACTGTCCAGTCAAATGGGGTTAATCCGAATTTAGGTTTGTCTAACCCAGGTCTTTTATTTTTTATTTATGCCTGTGACCCACAAGATACTGATCCTAGTGAAGATCAGTATGACGGAGAGTCAGGCTGTTTCATTGATATTGTACTTAGCTTAGACAACAGTCCCGATTTTATTATTGACAATGGTATAGCGACATTAGATCCAGAGTCTGGAATTTGGGATGGAGTTGGAGGTTTACCAACGAATATTGTTATTGTTCCGATAATTGTTGAGAATGTATCTGTTTCAAATGGAAACATCAGCTTTGATTGTTCAGGTATTGATTTGGATTATAATTATCCTCATTTCATTGTCTCTGATTCAGCTGTGAATCCTGATTGTGGAATTGATCCAGGAGAATGCACAGTGGCAGGTGGTACTATAAGTGGAGGTGGAGCATTGACATACTGTGATGATCACAATGGTTCTTATGAAGATATAGCTTTGTCTGTTGAAGACAATGCTGGTAACATTGCTTATTTTATTACAAATGCAAATGGCGATATTTATGCAGGCCCATTCGATTTATCTACTATTATGGTCGAAGATATGATTGATTTGGAGGAAAGTACATCATTGATATATAGTGTTTCTTATGATGAAGAATTACCAGCTTTTAATTTAGGTGATAATATTTCAACCCTAGAAGGGGAGTGCGTAAAAATCAGTGAGAATTTTGTAGAATTTTCTATTCAGAGTTTTGAGGCAGGTGAAGTTACGACAGATGATGCTTTTGATTTTTGCTTGACCAATGACGACGATAGGACAGTTAATGTCAGCAATGACAATTCTGATTCTGAATTTTATGGATATGTTTTGGTAAATGCTGATTTGGAAATTTTGGAAATTATTTACGAAGACGGTGCTTTTAATTTCAATGATGTAACCGATGCTTCAGAATTTTACATTTATGGTTTTGCCGCTACTTATGATTCTGAATCAATTTTAATGGATTTAATAGGGGAGCTTTTTGTTTCCATAGATAATGAATCTTGTATTAAGTTAACTGAAAACTTTATTACTGTTACTGTTTCAGATTGTGATCCAACTTGTATAGCAGGTGCGGGTACATTAAGTACTTTCGAAGCATACTATTGTGATGTTGCTGATATAACATTTCAAAATGAAAATTTTAATGATGGGGATGATTACACACAAGTACTATTATTAACGGATAATAACTTAGAAATTTTAACTGTAGGCTTTGATGTAAATGATCTAAATACGGGTCAAGCTTACATTTTACATGCAGTAAACATATTAACGACCGAAATACCAGACGATCTTATTGGATTAAATGCATTAGATGTTTTGGGAAATGTAGATTGTTATGATTTAGAGAGTGGAAATACTTTTACAATATTGAATCCTGTAGAGATTTCGGTAGATTCAGTAGAATGTAACAATGCCGATAGTACCATTATCGCAACCTTTACTTTCAGTGGAGGTTTGGCAGCATTAGACGGATCAGATTATAATGTAACGGGAGCTGTTACAGAAACAGTCGACTCAGACGGAGCTTTACAAATAGCAGTTGACAATACTGCCGAAGAAATAACAATAGCTGTAACGGATGACAATGGATGTTCAAATGGTGTAACGGTTTCTCTTGCAACCATCAATTGCGTCATTCCTCCTGGCTGTGAAGCAGATGCAGGTTCTTTGAGTGATTTTGAAGCATACTATTGCAATGCTGCGGATGTTTCATTTCAAAATGAAGGTTTTAATGATGCCGATGAATATACTCAGGTAATATTATTGACAGATGACAACTTAGAGATTCAAAGTGTTGGTTTAGATGTAGATGATTTAAATACAGAACAAGCTTACATTTTACATGCTTTAAACATATTAACAACTGAAGTACCAGATGAGCTTATTGGTCTAAATGCTTTGGATGTTTTAGGGAATGTAGAGTGTTATGATTTAACAAGTGGAAACACTTTTACAGTTTTGAATCCTATAACTATTTCGGTAGAAGATTTAGAGTGTAATGATGCTGATGAAACAATTACTGCAACGTTTACTATAAGTGGAGGTTTGCCAGAATTGGATGGATCAACCTCTTATAGTGTAATGGGAGCTGTTACAGAAACAGTCGATTCAGACGGAAATTTGCAAGTTGAAGTAGATAATACTGTCGAATCAATAACAATAGTTGTAACAGATGATAACGGATGTGAAACTGAAACAATGGTTGCTCTTGCAAATGTTTGTATTCCAGGATGTGAAGCAGATGCAGGGTTGGTTTCTGAATCTTCCGCATTTTATTGTACATCAGTAACTATATCGCCAAACGTTTTAGGATTTAATAATTCAGATGATTATGCACAGGTTTACATCTTAACAGATGATGTGTTAAATATATTAGACATAGATACAGATGCTTCCTTTGATTTACTACCTGGAAGCTATTTATTTCACTCATTAAATTTGGCAGTAGCTGAGGCGCCAAGTGATCTTGAAGCATTGATTGGATTAAATGCCCAAGATGTTTTAGCAGACTTGAATTGTTTTAGTTTGGAATCATCAAATCTTATTACAGTATTAGAGACCATAGAATATTCTATTGAAAATGTTGGTTGCAACGAGACTACCGGACTATATGATTTGGTATTAAATATATCAGGAGGTTTGCCAGCATTTGATGACAATACTAATTACATTATATCAGGAGATATTTCTGAAAATGTCGGTGCAGACGGAGTGTTAGAGTTTTCAGTTGAGCCTTCAAGTAATTTAGAATTTGCTATTTCGGATGATGAAGGTTGCACAATGGTCGCTCAGTACCAAGTCTTAGATTGTTCTGATCTTTGTGATAGTTTGGTATCAGGAATTTTGAGTACAGATTCGCAAACTACTATTTGCACAATGGGAGATGATTTTGAAGATATTGTACTTGTTGACTTAACTGGGAATCAATCCAGTAATTTCGATTATTTTATTACAGATGATGCAGGAAATATTTTAGATGGACCATTTGATGGACCAACGTTTTCTTTTGAAGGAGCTCCAGCTGGTGAATGCCAAATATTTGGAGTTGCTTACGAAGGAGTTTTAGATTTTACAGTTGGAGAATTAATATTTGATGTATCAGCTAGTGGATGTGTTTCTATTACAAATTCTATAGTGATAACAAGAACAGTCTGCTACGAAGAGATAACAATTGACAATCTTATATTTGACATAGAGGAAGCAACAGGCACTTACACTTTTACATTTGATGTATCCGGTGGATCTGGAGACTATTCAGGAACCAATGGAACATTTGATGGAACAATATTTAATAGTATAAGTTTTAACTGTGGTGAAGGCACTACAATAACGATTACAGACAGTGTTGGAAATATGGGAGTATTCCCTATTACAGCTCCTTGTGAAATTGATTGTCCTGGTGAGTCTGAAGCAGGAAATTTATCCGTCAATGCTAATTTGTTGTGTGCTAATTCAAATATAACAGTGGGGGCAACAGGTTTTAATGCTGGAGCAGATTATACACAACTGTATGTTGCTACTACAGGTAATGATTACAGCATTGCTGCGGTTTCTACGAATGGAATATTTGAAGGATTGGCTTCAGGGACTTACCAAATGCATGCTTTAAATTACTACAATCCAAATGCACCAGTACTTCCTAATATTGGCGAAAGCGCTGCAAATATTTTGAATCAAACAAATGCTTGTTTTGACCTAGATGTTAATGCAGCACTCACGGTAACGATAATGAACCCAATAGAAGCAGTAATAGATTATAGCTGTAACGGAGAAACGGGTATTTACACGCTAACATTTTCGTTCAGAGGCGGAATGCCACAATATGTTGCTGAGAATGGATCAGTAGGAATAGCTGGAGAGACTCTTTATACTGTGTCAGGTGATTTAAATGGAAACTATACTTATGGTCAAAATATAGTAATTGATTATTCTGAAAACACAAGTTATTCAATGAGTTTCTTTGATGTGTATGGATGTGTGGGAGTTGCCTCTGGAACACCAGCTCCATGTTCAAAGACAGCAGTTGAGTTATTGGTTTTTGAAGGAGAAGCAAAATTAGAAGCAAACCATTTGTTTTGGTCTACAGCAACAGAGTATAACAGTGATTATTTTATTGTAGAAAAATCAAAAGACGGGATAATTTGGGAACAAATAGTAAGTAAGCTAGCAGCAGTAAATAGCAATCATACAATTAATTATGATTACATCGACACAAAAAATGTGTCTGGTGTTAGTTATTATAGATTGATAAGTATTGATTTAGATGGAAAATCATCGCTAAGTGAAGTCATTACTGTTAGAAATGAAAAAGCTGGATTTGAAGTTGCAAGTGTCTATCCAATACCAGCACAAAACAATTTGAATGTTAATATATACCTTTCTGAAATACAATTATTAAAAGTTAACTTATTCAGTTTTGATGGAAAGGTTATAAAACAACAAACTTACGAGACCAACAAAGGCTCAAACAGCTTAAGCCTAGATATTACTGATCTTCCAGTGGGAATTTACTGGATTCAAATTTCAGGAAATACAGAATCATTTACTCAGAAAATTATAAAAGCTTTATAATCAATTACTGACGAAGTAGTTTTTTTGCCATTCAAGATTGATATTTTTTAATAGAAGTTCGCTTTAAAAGTTTGAGCTTCAAAAAAAAATTCATAAATTCGCCTAATACGGAAATAGTGTATCGCACTATTTGTTGTATTTTATTGTGTAGAATTTAAATAAATAATTATAAATCAATCTATTATCAAGAATTTATTAAACTGAAAGGTTATGCAAAAAAATTTACTATCATCTTTTTTGGTGATTTTGTTAATGGGTATTTGTGCAATTGTTAACGCACAGCCTGCTAATGATGAATCAAGTGGAGCAATCGAGATCGTCCTCGGTCAAAATGGTCCCTTCACAACAGTTGATGCCACACCAAATAGTACTGATTTGGATGGAGGTACCTGTTCAACAAACGATTGGAATGAACCAGATATCCAATCATCAGTTTGGTTTACTTATACAGGCGATGGCAACGAAATTATAATAACAACAAACAATGAATGTGTTGCTGATGGGGTTGATGATGCAGTCGATACTCAAATAGCAGTTTTTGAAGGTGCAGCAGATGGTCCTAATGTGGCTTGTCACGATGACATCTCTGGTGCAAACTATTATTCAACAGTTCAGTTTCCAACTACAGCTGGTACAACTTACTATGTATTAGTTGATGGATGGGAAAATGCTAGTAATGCATTAATAGTTGGAGAATTTTGTGTGAGATTAGAAGATCCAAGTGCTGCAACTTGTGGTGATGGTGTTTGTGATGCTGGTGAAGACTTTTCAAATTGTCCTGCTGATTGTGAATGTGTTACAAGTTCAGCATTTGTTGACTTAGCAGGTCCTGCTACATCTCCTACGGCTTTTGCATATTGCCCAGCAGATGATGCACAAGGAACAATTCCTGAAGGTACGATTGGAGTTGCTCTAGCCACATTTGGTGATGGTACTTTGGTTGACTTTCCATATGATTTCTCTGCAAATATTGGACAACCAAATGGTCAATTGATTACTGACGGTGTTAATGTATCTATTGGATACTTATTATTAGATCAAAATGACTTAGATGCAGGTGGTACTGTTACAATTTCTATTACTTCAAGTATTAATACTTGTGCTGGTGAACTTACATTTGATATTGCAGATTTAGGGGTTACCAATATTGCTGATTTTTGTGGCGGTGGTGCTGTTTGTGGAAACGGTGTTTGTGAAGCAGGTGAAGATGCAACAAACTGTCCAGATGACT
>JAHDGP010000024.1:0-10343 GCA_020627525.1 Bacteroidota bacterium | reverse complement strand
GCTTTAGTACAAAACGATAACGGAAATGTTTCAATCACAACAGATACAGATTGTGATGGTGGAACTGGCGCAGTATGTGGAAACGGTGTTTGTGAAGCAGGTGAAGATGCAACAAACTGTCCAGATGACTGTGCAACAACAGGTGGTACTTGTGGTGTATTTGAAGGCGGTCCTTGGATCGACATCAGAACAACATCTTGTGTAGCTGGCGAAACAGTAGATGCAGGATTTGCATCTTGGGCAAACGAAGCTTACATCTTAGATGTATTTGCAGGAACACAATATACATTCAGCATGTGTGATGGATTTGATCCAGCAACAGATGGCTGGAACGGTGGTGTAGTATTATCAGCATACACTGACTCTGATGCAGACGGTGCAGTAGATGATGTAACTAGCCCAATCGCAACAGGAACAGATTGTTCATTAACATTCACAGCACCAGAAGATGGTGTTATTTTATTAGTAGTAAATGATGCAAACTGTACTGGAGCTTTAGTACAAAACGATAACGGAAATGTTTCAATCACAACAGATACAGATTGTGGTGGTGGAACTGGCGCAGTATGTGGAAACGGTGTTTGTGAAGCTGGTGAAGATGCAACAAATTGTCCTGATGACTGTGCAACGACAGGTGCAAGATGTGGTGAATTTGAAGGTGGTCCTTGGATCGACATCAGAACAACATCTTGTGTAGCTGGCGAAACAGTAGATGCAGGATTTGCATCTTGGGCAAACGAAGCTTACATCTTAGATGTATTTGCTAACACTACATATACATTCAGCATGTGTGATGGATTTGATCCAGCAACAGATGGTTGGAATGGCGGTGTTGTATTGTCTGCTTATGTTGATGCTGATGGAGATGGTCTTGTTGATGATGTAGATGCTCCATTTGTTACAGGAACAAGTTGTTCTTTGACATTCACTGCAGCAGCAGATGGTGTTATTTTATTAGTAGTAAATGATGCAGACTGTACTGGTGTTTTAGTACAAAATGATAATGGTAATGTTTCTATTACTACAGATACAAACTGTGGTGAAGCAAATGACACTGGTGCTGTTTGTGGAAACGGTGTTTGTGAAGCTGGTGAAGATTCAGCTAACTGTCCTGGTGATTGTCCTCCTGCTGCTGTATGTGGTAACGGAATTTGTGAAGCAGGTGAAAATAATGCAAACTGTCCTGGTGATTGTGATGCACCTGAAGATCCAAGAGCTTGTAGTTCTGCTGCTGGATGTTCTGCTGAGTATGGTTCACCTTCAGCTAATATTCCTTTATTAACATTACCTCCAGGAGCAATTTCTGAAACTTGGGAGTTTGGTGGTTTTAATACAGATCCAGGTTACATCTTTGGATATATCTTAACTGCAGATTTAGATTGTAATGAAAACACAACAGGATACAATATATTAGATTTCAATACAACAGGTATTTTTGACTTCTCATTTGGTGGTCCATTAAGCTTTGACGGCGGTGGAATCGGTCCTGGATGTTATGGTCCTAATGCTGGTTTATACAATGTTTTTGCTATTTCATACCAAGGAACTCAAGCAGAATTAGAAAACTTGATTTTCAATGTTTATCCTACTGCTGAACTTTTAGAGGATGCAATTTTAGATGGTAGTGTTTGTGCTTGTATGCCAAGTCCAGGTGATGCTGACCAAGGTTTGTACTCTTTATTTATCCTTGATACAATTGATTGTGAAGCTGAGGCTGGAGAAGTTGATAATCCATTAGGAGGTTCAACAGTATGTACTGGTACAGGTGGAACATTTACAGTTGGTGTTGGTGGCAACAATGGTAATGCCTCTAGCTACATTCAGGTATTTGTTTTAACAGACTTGAACTTTACAATTATTGAAGTTAGTACAAATGGAACCTTCTCTATTCCTGCTGGAACAGGTGGTTACATTGCACACTCATTAAATGTAAATGCTGATGAGTCTGGTACATTAAATCAAAACTTAGTAGGATTAAATGTTGCTGATGTTTTCGCTCAATTAACTTGTTACGATGCTAGTCCAGGAACAGGCTTTACATCTACCGATGTAGTAACTGTTTCTGATCAAGGAAGTTTAGTATTCTCTGAAGATTACGACTGTAATGAAACTACAGGTGAAATCACTGTAACAATATCTATCTCGGGTGGTGCAGCGCCATACACAGTAAGTGGTGATGTATCTGGAGTATTCAATGAAGGACAAAATGTTGTTATAACTTTAACAGAAGGAGATAACGATGTTTCAATTTCAGCTTATGATGTTTCTGGTTGTACTAGTGGTTTTGCTCAAGCATTCCCTGCTTGTACTAAAACAGCAGTTGAGTTATTATCGTTTGATGGTAGAGCACAAGCAAATGACAACTTGTTATTCTGGGCTACAGCTACAGAAGAAAGTAACTCTCACTTCAACGTTCAACGTTCTAATGATGGTTCTACATTTACTACAATTGGTAAAGTTGCAGGTGCTGGTAACAGCAATGTAACAGTTAACTATGATTACTCTGACAGAAATGTAGATGCTGGTACAGCGGTTTATAGATTGGAAATGGTTGACTTCGATGGTTCTGTTGAATACAGTAATACTGTTACATTGACAAGAAGAGCCGATTTCGGAATCGTAGAATTGGCTCCAGTTCCTGCTGTTAACTTGATCAATGTTGCGTTCAACTCTGTTGAAGAAGCTACAACAAGAATCGAAGTATTAAGCGTTTCTGGTAAGATCTTAAAAGCAATTGATGTGGATGCTGTAACGGGTATTAACAGAGTTCAAGTTGACCTTGAGACATTAACTTCAGGAATTTACTTGATCAGTGTTGCTAATGGCGATAACTTAGAGATCAATAAATTTATTAAAGAATAATAATTGATATAGATTTGATATTAAGCCCCAAGCCAAGATTTTGGTTTGGGGCTTTTTTATTTTTGTAAAATGATTGGTTTTTGGATAGATAAGAATAATGATGAACTGATTCAGGAAAATGGATTGAATCAAGAGGTGTTTTATGGCGATGAAGTAGCTGTTAGGTTGTTTGTTGATGAACTTGCCGACGGAGAGGAAATATCCATTAAAATCATTGCAAAGCAAGCTGGCAAAAAAGTTGATTTACCTATTAAAATAAAAGAAGCTCAGCAGATTGTAAAGGTCAAAAACAAAGAAGTTGTTTCTGCTCCCTTTTTCATTGATCCTAACTGGCATAATGAAATATTTGAATATTACGATTATAATAAAAAGAAAGTACTTGTTGATTTTGATAAAATATTGTCTTTTGAATTTGAAGCCAAGCATATTAAATCCAATACCACCTTTAGTAATTTACCCAAAGAGTCAATTTTTAAATTGAAACCTAAAATTTATAAGAGAAATTATGAAGAATTACTAGGATTGTTTCATAAAAATAAATCCACAAAAAAGGATAGAGATAAAAATTTTGAAAATCATTTTATAAGTAAGGATAAAGGAATAAAGAAAATTGTAGATAGCTTTTTAAAGGATATTTATAAAGAAAAAAAATCTATTAAAAATATTGAAAAAATTGTTTTGTTGAATGCAAAGCAACTATGGAAAGAAGCCAGTGAAACAGCACAAAAAGGAAAATTAGACGATCGTCCCTTGTATTGGGCAAGAATAAAAATGCAGACTTGGCTTAAACGACATCCACTTTTTAGCCAACAGTTTGATGTAGAAACTTCCATTGTCAAGAAAAATTCTCCACTCCACAAAATCATTGATCTATTTGAACAAAAGAGCAGAAACTATACTGATATTGACTTTGCTAAAGCACACAAATCTGCCAAAAAAATATTAATTACTGGTTTTGATCCTTTTATATTAAATGGTTTTGACCATCCTCAATTAAAAGGAAATATTTTTCAATCCAATCCTTCAGGATCTGTGGCTTTGGCATTGAATAATGAAAAAATTAACTCGAAAAAAAATATTGCATTTATACAATCTATGCTTGTACCCGTTCGCTATTCAGATTTTGATGGATGTGAACACAACTCTGTGGGTAAAGGAATTGGAATTATTGAAAAATATATTGGTCCCTGGATAAACAAAGTTGATATGATACTTACTATCAGTCAGTCTGGACCGGGAGATTATTATATTGATAAATTTGCAACAGCCAGACGAGGAGGTTTTGTAGATAATAAAAATTATACCAGAAAACCGAATTCATTTTCAATAGAAACAGCAAACGAATGGCTGGAAACGACTTTGCCTGAAGCAATGACCAAACCTAAAAATATCGAATTTAACTGGTCATTTAACCAAAAGGAAAATAGTGAAAAAAGAAGCCCTAAATCAAACGATAAGCTCGAAAGTGGCTCAGGTGGTAATTATCTTTCTAATGAAATATTCTACAGAGTAGCAAAATTGAGACATGAAATGCGACCAGAACTGCCTACAGGGCACTTTCACATTTCAATGTTGCAGTCTCAATCACAAGATTATTCAAATAGAAAAACAAAAAAACTATTAAGGATTGTCAAAAAAGGAATAGAGAAGGGAATCGAAGCGTTATGATTTTAGTATTTTGCATACAATTTAAAATACCTCGAATTTAACAAAACAGTAAATGGCATCTCAAAGAATAATATCTTACAACGTAAATGGAATAAGGGCAGCAATGAAAAAAGGCTTGGTCGAATGGTTACAAGCCAAAGATTTTGATATTGTATGTTTTCAAGAATTAAAAGCCAACGCAGATCAAATAGATGTTGAGGCTTTTACAGAAATGGGGTATCATTGTTACTGGCACAGTGCTGAGAAAAAAGGATATAGTGGCGTGGCTATTTTAAGTAAAGTAGAACCAAAGAAAATCACCTATGGAATGGGTAATTCCAAATACGATTCGGAAGGCAGAGTGCTTATAGCTGAGTATAAGAAATACAGTTTAATTAGTACCTATTTTCCTTCAGGCACTTCCGGAGAAATTCGACAAAAATTCAAGTATGAGTTTTTAGATGATGTTTTTGATTATTTGGAAGAGTTAAAAGTGAAGAATAAGAAGATTGTCCTTTGCGGTGATTTAAATATTGCGCATCATCCAATTGATATTCACAATCCAGTTTCCAATAAAAAATCATCTGGTTTTTTACCTGAAGAAAGGGAATGGCTTACCAAGTTCTACGAGTCAGGATATATAGATACTTTTAGACACTTTCACGATGCGCCCCACAATTATAGCTGGTGGAGTTATCGAGCCAATGCAAGAGCCAACAACAAAGGCTGGCGGATCGACTATTTTGCAGCGACTAAAAACTTATCCAAAAATTTAGTGGATGCCGATATTTTTCCAGAAGCAAAGCATTCAGATCATTGCCCAATTTATTTGGAATTAGATATTTAAACTAATAGGTTTCTTAAAATCAAACATTATAAGTATTTTAGTAATGATGAATTAATAAATTTTCAGAGTTTGGTAAAAAGATTTTTGAAATACAAGGAGAAAAGCGCAGTCTTAGGAACTGTCCCTTAGCAATGCTGAGACAAGTGTTTTCAATATCGTAGGTCAGAAAATATCGCAACCAAAAATATAAATTTATTGCTATAGCATTTACTTAAAGAAATACCCATATCAATCAAAAAATCAAATGAAAAAAGTACAAATTGTTTTACTATTAATAGCCGCTGTAAGTTTTTGGAGCTGTGGCAGTGATGGAGGAGGAAGTTCAACCTCTGGTTCAAAAAAAGGAGACTTAAAAGAAGCTTCAGGCGGTAAATATTACGGTGGCGTTTTTAAGATGAATGAGACCGAATATTTTAGGAGCTTATATCCTCTAAATGTAACCGAAGTAACGGGGAACAGAATTACCAATCAAACCTATGAAGGGCTGGTTCAATTTGATCAAGCGGACTTGACTATTAAGCCGTGTTTGGCAGAACGTTGGGATATAACAGAAGACGGTACGTTGTACACTTTTCATTTAAGAAAGGGAGTTAAGTTTCATGATGATCCTTGTTTTGCTGATGGTAAAGGTAGGGAAGTGACTGCCAAAGATTTCAAGTACAACTTGGATAAACTGTGTGCTTTTGATGTAAATAATAAGGGCTATGATTTTTTCAAAGATCATATTGAAGGAGCAGAAGCGTATTATCAAGCATCCATTAAAGGAGATTTTCCGGCAGAGGGGTGCTCAGGTATTCGTTTGGTTGATGATTATACAATTCAAGTAAAATTAAAAAGACCCTTTGCAGGTATTTTGAACAAGTTAGCATTGCCCTTTGCCTACGTTTTTCCAAAGGAAGCTTTTGATAAATATGGTGTAGAAATGCGTGCTAAGATGGTCGGAACGGGTCCATTTATAGCTAAGGCAATAAAAGAAAATGATGCAGTAATTTTGGTGAAAAACAAAGATTATTGGGACAAAGATGAAAATGGTAATCAGTTGCCCTATTTAGATGGCATCCGTTGGTCTTTTCTAGGAGATCAAAAATCTGAGTTGTTAGAATTTAAAAATGGTGGTTTAGATATGGTTTACCGTTTGCCGTTAGAAATGGTGGAAGAGATTATTGATACGAAAGGAAATTTGAAAGAAGGATATAAGCAATACGTTTTTCAAGAGGAGCCATCTTTGAGTGTTTATTATTATGGATTTAAAATGTCTGAAGGACGCTTTGCCGAAAACAAAAAGTTACGTCAGGCATTTAATCACGCTGTTGATCGTCAAAAGATTGTAGATTATACTGTTCGTGGTGCAGGCATTCCAGGTAACCACGGAATTATTCCACCTGCATTTGCTGGTTTTAATGCTTCTGCTGTAAAAGGTTATAAATTCGATCCTGACAAGGCAAAGAAGTTGATGGCAGAAGCGGGCTACCCCAATGGAAAAGGTTTTGATGAATTAACGCTACAAATTAACAGTGGTGGGACAAGAAATGAACAGATTGCTGAAGCAATTCAAAAAATGATAAAAGAGAATTTAAACATTGATGTGAAAATAACAAAAATGCCTTTTGCACAGCATTTAGAGGCATTGGAAACGAGTAAGACAGAGTTTTGGAGAGCAGGCTGGGTTGCGGATTATCCCGACCCCGAAAATTTTATCAACTTATTTAACAGTGCGCATATTCCTGCTAAGTTATCAGATAAGTCGTACATCAATTCGTTTCGTTTTAGAAGCCCTAAGTTTGACGATTTGTACAATCAAGCATTGCAGACATTGGATGTAAACGCAAGGATGAAACTATACGAACAAGCAGATCAGGCAATGATCGACGAAGCACCAATCATTCCAATTTATTATTACAAAGATAGAAGATTGTTGCAGCCAAACGTTAAGAACTTCCCTCAGAACTCAATGGAATATCGTAATTTGAGAGATGTTTATTTCGCACCAAATTAATTAAAAAAAATATTGCATTAAAAAAAGCAGAATCGGCGAAGCCGATTCTGCTTTTTTGCTTTAGTGAAAAGTATTATAAAATCTTATTCAACCATAAACTTTCTAGAAAAAGTTTCGAAATTACTACTTAACTCCAAGATGTAAATGCCGGAACTCAAGCTTGAAACATCCATCGTTTCATTTGTAGAATTTTGGATTTGTTTTGAATAAACTTTTTTACCAACTTGGTTGTAAATAGTTAGTATTCCTGTTTTCTCAGTATTGAATTTTACATTAAAATTATCATTAGCTGGATTAGGATAAATAGCCAACGTTTCAAATGAATGTGTGTTTTCAGCTATTAACCTGTTACCATTTGAGCAATCCGTTAGTGAAATGTTGATTTTACTACAAGAAGAGCCTCCCTGAATGTCAACAACATAATTCCCTGCTGATGGAACCGTTACCGAAGCACCATTGCTGCAAGAAGGATTGTTGTTATAATCATTACACATTTCATTTACCCAACTCCAATTATTTTTTCTAACCTTTATAATATAATTTGAATTGCCAGATGCATTTGTTAGTGTTACATTCAATCCTGTAATGCTGATACTTATACCACATTGATCAATTAGAGTGGTTGGACAACCGCCACTTCCCAAACAAGTACAACCATCTGCTTGAATTACATCATTGTTTGTAGCAGGATTTCCATCATCACAAGCAGTTCCAGGCGTTTGTGCTGCACCAATATTCGCATCGTTATCATCGCAATCTTCATTGGAGCAAATGCCGTCATTGTCTGCATCAGTTCCGCCGCTGCCGCCAGAGCCATCTACATTGATAGAAAAAGTGCAAGACACAGCTCCTTGAATATCGACAATGTAAGTTCCGTTATTTGGAACAGTAACCGAAGCAGAAGCATTACATGTAGGGGTGTTGTTGTAATCATTGCACAGTTGTTGCCACCAACTCCAGTTTGGTTTTCTAACTTTTATATTCAAATTTCCATTGTTGCTGGTATTTACAAATGAGACAGTTTGTCCCGAAACTTCAACGTCCACCCCACATCCTGAAAAAATATTTCCCGTACTACAAGATTGTGTAGGGCTGGCAATTAAAACATTTACAGAGAGTTTTGGGATTGTAATATTAGAAAGATCATTAAAGTTAGTACTGCTAATATTGGTTGGCTTGTCTAAAAAATAATTGGCTTTTAAACTCTTTAGAACTGCCGAGCTATAATTGCCGTTCCCCAAAATATTGGAATTCAGCGTTACAGCATTTTCAGAACGATTGACTATCAATGTTCGGATAGTTCCATCAGCATCTTTTGTAGAAACAATACCTAATTTATCATAAGAAAAAGGAAAGCCCTGATTGCAGGTCAATACATTCACCTGACTATTTTGAGTTACATTGTGATCGATGACATGGTCACCCATGTTTTCAGCAACCAATTTATGAACATAATAAACTGGTTTTAACCCTTGACCGTCTGATCCGAAAAAGATGTTATCTGTTAAGTCTGCACGAACACCGTTAACAACACTTTGATAGTGAAACAAGCAGAAATTTATGGCAGAACGAATATCTAAATCCAATGCTGTAACCATATTATCGGCAGTATATAATGCTTCAACCATCGTATGTTTCATAGAAGCGTCGGATATTTGAGTACCAAATTCTGTATTGACCAATCTAATATCTTTGTTGATATTTAAACTATTAGAATATTGTTCGATCATAGCGTTTACACTATTCAACTTGTTTTGAATACTCCATTGGTTGACTGCCATTACCAATCTGGCTCTGTAATTTTCATCGACAGATTGCATGGGACCTCCCTGACTGGTAATGCAAGAAGTATTATTATCTCTAATAACAGCCCACGGCATATAAGAATGGAATGCTATGTAATCCATTTTGTCTCCAATGGTATTGAAAAATATTGGAATAATATCGTTGATGTTTTCTGCATTTCCAGAATTGTTGCAGTTAGGCCACTCCCAGCTATTGACATATGAACCACACAAAGCAATTTTAATATTTGGATCAATATTTCTCATAGAATCAATGAACACTTCAACTGTGTCGGCATACATTTGAGCATAGCAAGAAATACCATCTTGATACCCTTTTTGCCAAAATCCCATCAACTCATTTCCCATTTCAAAATAGGCTACCTTGTCAAGTAAATTGTTGTTTTTAAAATAGCGAACCAATTCAGCTGCAAGTTCGGGAGTGCCAGAACCTACATTTACACCAATAATCATATCGGCATCCAGTGCATTTGCTTCATCAATAAAATGGATGATGTCATCATTGGCATATGGACCTTTTTTTCCAAACTCTTGAGTAAAATCATAACCACCACCATAAAGACCGTTCGCCAATCCATCGACATTGGAGCCACCTAAGCGATATAATTTTTTTTCTTTACCAAACCGAGGTTGAATGTCTGCATACTGTTGGATCATGTTTTCATAATAATTTGCTCCATACGCATTGTTAAACCAGTCAACCATTTCATCTACATTATTTCGATTGGTTCCAATAATATAACTATCACTTTCGTGTTTTATATTTGAAGGATCAATATCTATTGAAACTGTTTGGGCTTGTAAAAATGTAGCAAAAAATGCTAGTAAAATGATTGGGGAGTACTTTAAGCATTTATAAAAATGCATTGAAATAATTAATTGTTTCATCTTAGTTTTTTTAATAAATAAAAATTTTTCTATTCAAATCTAATTGGTACTTAGAGAAAGAAAAATTTCATTTATTTACAATTTACTAAAGGGATCGAAAGGGAAAAGGTGATTTGAATGATCTAATTTAGATTGTAATTTATTTGTTATCAACTATTTATGTTTGTGACATTACTGCTCTGTTTACTATTTGTTTTATTAAGGTTTTGGGGATGTTCAATTGTAAAATGCTTTTTTTTAATATTCTTACATTCAAGTCACTAATGCAACTTTTTGTTTAATTATTTCATTAGGTGAA
>JAHDGP010000023.1 GCA_020627525.1 Bacteroidota bacterium | reverse complement strand
CAGCTTTGGTTGCACAATCAGAAGCAATTTCATCCGTTGCAGCACAATGCCTTTTGTAAATTCCCGTCTTTTGCTCAATATCAAATGTTTCCAACCAAGGAAAAGCTGATTCCAAATCTTCATTGGTCAACACTTGTTCAGGTAAATAATATGAAATATAAAAATGCTCCACTATACTAAGTGACAATTTAATTTAATATGCTGTCATTTCATAATTATTTCGGAATGGAATATCAAATATTTTATTAATAAAAACTATACCTAAAAAAACCCCATTCAAAAAACTTGAATGGGGTTTACAAATTTGTATATGTTTTTATTAGAAGCTTCCACCATTGGCATCACCTGGTACCACAACTGTAAATGTACAAGTTACTGGTGTTCCCAAACAACCATTCTCATCATAGTTTAAAGTAAGCGTATAAGTAGCTCCTGGAGATAATTGAGTCAGATCAATTACACCAGCATTATTTGTTGCACCAGCGGCTGTTCCTGTTATAATAGGATCGTCTGTAATTCCATTTCCATCTGTATTAGGATTACTATCCAGGAACATACAATCGTAACTTCCATCGCAATAGTTTACCTCAGCAGGAGGACAAGTCAATGTAGGAAGAGGAGGTGTAATTGCAGTACCAGCACATGGTACACAAACAGACCCGTCACAATTAAGTATCGTTTCCTCATCGTTAATTGTACAAGGATCTCCATCATCACAACCTTGAACAGTTACTTCACCGGCTGTTCCACAATCTACTGGTGTTCCAGCACAAGGTACACAAGCAACTCCATCACCACCTAATACTTCCATATCATCTATTGTACAATCAATTCCATCATCACAAGGTGTCATTGCCGTTACAGGTGTAACACAGAAAGAAGGATCACCAGGAGCAGGAATTGCAGGATCGTATTCTACGAAACAAGGATCTACACAACCACAACCAGTACCTACACATTGAGCAGCTACTGTTGCTGTAAATACCATATTGCATTGAGCAAAACCCGGATCATAAGAATAATTCAAATCTTGCACATCTGTATTTCCACATCCTAAATCGGCAGGAGCCGCACCAGCATCTGAAAAACAAACTGCCCCATCGGCTGTAGCAATACTAACCATTGCGGCTGCGCCACACCCCCCAGGTGTTTCCGTTACAACAAAAGTTGTAGCATCTGGATAAACCGTAACCACAAAACTGAAATCATCAAATTCATCAGCTGTTCCAGCAGCACCTGCATCTGAGCACTGAAGCCTACCATAAATAGTTACATCCATAGAAGCACAAGTTGTATTCGTCAAAGGTCCTGCATAAGCAGTTGTATAACCCGCATCTGTAAAATATGTAAATGCACCAATACTATTTCCTGTTGCATTTACTTCTGTCTCCGCAGTAGCAAAATCAGGGTCATTACCAGAACAAATCTCTTGAGCTGCAATGGCAGGTGCTATATCCGGACAATCTATACAGCCTGTTGGCGCACAATCTGCCGCAACCGTACCTGTATAAGTAGCATTACAAGCTACTGCAAAACCTGGGTCAAAATTATAATTTAATGGTGCCATACCTGGAGTACTCGGACAAGTTCCTGCCGGAGGGACTGCACCTGCATCTGAGAAACAAACCTCACCACCGGCTGTTGCAATACTTACTGTTGCAGCAGTGCCACATCCACCTGGTGTTTCTGTTACTACAAAGGTTGAGGCATCGGGATAAATAGTCACCATAAAACTTCCTGCTACAGAAGGACCATCTCCTGCTCCATTACAATTCGCATCACATTCATATAAATAAAACAGTTCTATCATTGTAGATGCGCAAGTAGTATTTGTAAAATCTGCTGCCGTTGGTGCTACCAATGCAGTTGCACTTGTTGACAAACCTAAATCTGTTAAGAATTGTGATGCCCCTGTAATTTCACCTGCTACTCCTTCAAAATCAGTCAATGCTGCAGCAGGAACTCCACCGCCTGAACATACATCAACATCGTCCTTAGTACCTGTAGCTACTGGACAACATTCCAATGGTGGAGCAGTTACAGTAACATCAATTCCAGGATCATCTGAGAAGTTTGTGATTACCATTAAATAAACATCTCCTACTTGAGAAGTACCAGGCATATTAATTACCCCTCCTGGACCTGTTCCAAAATCACATCCCACTTCATTGGCAGGAGAAATTCCACCTGCACAAGCAGCCAAAGCATCAGCTGGAGAATCGAAAGGTCCCCAAGCGACAAAGTCTGTATCACAGGCTGGAGTATTTGCTATCGTAATAGCACCTCCTCCACCTTGGTCATCTATTAAAAAGAACCATGTGGCATTAGGATCTCCCCCAACACATGAAGAACTTTCACCAGCAATTGGGTCATTACCTTGACCACTACCTATTTCATAACTACCACAGGCAGGATCATCACATAATTGAGTTGCATCGGCGCAAGTAGCACCTTGAGCAAATAGTTGGTCTGAAGTGCCGCACACGAATAAACATAGTGCAAACACTATTAGAAATATATTTTTTTTCATTTGAATTTGGCTTTTCTAATTTTTTAATCAAATCTCAAAAATCGAAAACTAGTAAGTTTCGTTAATCAATAACTCTGATTTGATAAAGTTTGAGAGTTCGTTTGTCGACATTCCCTTCTGTAGATAATCTTGAAGTGAAATGTTTATTTCACTGATTTTGGCAATCAGTTTTCCTTCCACTTCTTCAGCAGACACATTGTCTTTTGTAACGACCGAAAAAGTATTCAAGCCTTTACCTTTGTAAACCCTTTCGACTCTGATAATGTCTGGATCTTTTTGAATTTCTTGAGCTAGGTAATTTCTTAAAGCTGCGCTTTGCTCAACACCCGAATTGATTAAATTTCTAAAAGTTGATCTGTCAACAATCTCGTAAACATTTTCTCCATTATCAGAAGATTTTAGTTCAAGACATTGAGAAAAACCTTGTAAACTGAATAAAAATAAAGCGAGAATAATCAATGAAATTGATAATGTTTTTTTTCTCATAATTGTAATTGTTAATTAAAAGTTACTTCTAAGTTATGGATAAATGAAAAATGTATATATACAAACCATTATCGGTGTTAAACAAATGACACAATAAAATAAAATGTCTTACTATTTACAATATGAGTATAAATAATTTATTTCTGTCAATTTATTATAAAAAATCTTACATAAACTATTGATTATCATTAATTAATGTCAATATGGATTATTTTACTAAAATAAAATCAAAACAACAAAGTAAAATAAATTACCTAAAAAAGTACAAAAAATAACGTATTATATATTTAACTTTTCATAAATTAACTTTATAGCTAATTATTTTTTTGAATAAAAACAATCCTTTATTTAGCCAAACTTATATATGTAAAATAGGAGTTTTCATATAAATTGGAGGTGATTTTGTTAAGTCTAATGGTAACACTGTTTTTAGCCCAATAAAATATTTCTTTAAAATAATTTAACAAACGTCTCCGATAACTGAAAATAAAAAGATACTCGCATCAACATACAAATGCGTAGAAAAAGACATTAATTTGTTTGACACATTTGACGTTTTTAAGATCAAATGTTTCACAAAAAATGAGAATAATGATCTAAACTCATTGATTACGATTATAAATTTTCATATATGTAGTTGCAGAATCTTGCATCCCAATAGATTCATAAGCCTTCCAAAGTTTATAAGGTATTACAGTACTTTTAGGATTAAATTTGTAGGCATTTTTCCATGCAACAAAAGATTCCTCATACTTTTGTTGCGCAAAACAAGCTTTGGCTAAGTGGTCATAATACGTAGAGGATTGGGGAAAATATTTAATTGATTCACGTGCATATTTTTCTGCTTCGACAAACTTACTCTTTCCGATCAATATGTTGTGAATTCGCAAATAACAGCTTTCAAGTAAATTTAAACTAACCTTGTTATTTGCGGCGATTTCTTGCCATACTTTAAGTGCTTTATCATCATCCTTTACTTGTTGATAATAAATAGCTAAATTACTTAAGTTTTTAGACGATCTATTTAAGGACAATGCTTTATCAATTGCCGCTTTAGCAGTTTTGGGATTTTCAAAAAACAAACTGGCGAATGCAAGATTGTTCCAAGCAATATCGTAATCAGGATATATTTTTGTTGATCTATCATAATGTAAATGCACTTTCTCAAATGGATGAATTTTAGAATTATTCATACGATTTTCAAACATCATTTCATCTGCTAACAACAAGTTTGCTTTAGCAGAACTTTGTAAGTGGTCAATATCCGCATTGAACAAAGTAAGTTTATTTTTCCAATCGTAATTTCTTTGAAAAGTTTTTTGAAATTGATAAACAAAAGAAACACCAACAATAAAAAGTCCTAAATAGACAAAAGCTTTGGATCGCTCTGGCTCATTTTTCATCAATCCAAAAAACATTCCAGCAACAATAAAAATCACTGAGATACTTGGACCAAAAAAGAATCTTTCAGCAATCAATCCTGGTCCTGGTTTCATTAAATTCGAATAAATTAAAAGTCCTAAAAATAGCATTGAAATCCCTGAAAATACAATTCGATTTTTTTTGTAAAAATACCAAAGAAGTATTGGTAATATTATCATAACAACAATACCAAGGTAAAACGTCAAGTGACCCTGTGCTTGAGAAAAAGAAATAGGAACTTGTCCGTATCCATAATAAAAAGATAAATTATTGGGTACAAAAAGTAATTCAGTATATTTTCCAAAACTATAAATGGCAGTTGGAATCCGCTCAATTATATTGCTATCCTTCAATGGAAATTGAATGAAGGGTAAATCTCTTTGAGGAAACTCTAATACTATTTTTTGAATTATTTTTGCAATGAATCCTCCCAAAAACATAAATAAGCCTATGGCAATAATTTTTTTCAATTGCGGCTTTTGAGAAAATAATAAAATTATTGTTCCTAAAAAAACATAGAAAACAAAGGTTGTCTTACTCCAAGCTGCTAATAAAAAACAAATTGCTACTAAGACTAAAAAATACCATTTAGAATGGTCAAAATACCTTTTAGCAAACACCGTTCCTTTCAAAGAAAATAAACAGGTCAACAACTCATCTCTAGATTTTATATTGCAAACGACATCTGCATGAACTGACAAAACTGTGAAAAACAAAACACCCATTAACCAATACTTTTGATCAACATCTGGATAAATTATTTTTGCCAAATAAAAAAGCAACCAACAAATAAATATAAAAATGAGTATGTTTATTCCGTGACTGACAGTAGCATTTTTTCCAAACAGTGATACCTCCAAAGCTGCAGAAAGTGAAACAATTGGGCGATAGCCGTAAGATAAATTTTCAGTCTGCCGATAAGGGCTTGTCATAATTTCATAAGCAGCAGAAATTCCTTTTTCTGTTACTTCATTAAACAGGTAGTTATCATTAAATCCATAATCGTTCTTCAAGGATGGATAATAAGCAATTATTACAAACACAGCAATGACCAAGTAGGCAATAATCGAAAAGCTATATGATTCTCTATTGTTTTTCAAATTTTCAAAATTCAGTATACCTAGTAAATCACTAAAACATCTTTTACTTAAAATTATAGGTGTATTCATAAAAGTAAATAATCCTCAACACAATGATGGCAGTTTTAGTAATAAAATGTCAGACAATTATTCTAACTAACGTTCAAAAATTGAGTATTTTTACAGCATAATATGAAATATCCAGAAATCATAAAAGAAATCAAAAAGCGGATTTTTCACCCAGTCTATTTTTTAGATGGAGAAGAATCCTTTTTCATAGATTCTATTACCAATCTATTAAAAGACACGGTACTTACTGAATCTGAGCAGGGTTTCAATCAATTGATATTGTACGGAAAAGATACTGACGCTCAAACGGTGATAAGTTCGGCAAGGCGTTTTCCTATGATGGCTCCGTACCAAGTATTGATTGTTAAGGAAGCCCAGGCAATGCGCAAAATCGACGATCTTTTGTTATACATTCAGCAGCCCAACCCAACAACTATATTGATCATCAATTACAAACACAAAAAACTGGATGGTCGTGGAAAATTATACAAGGCGCTGAAAAAAAACAACTGCCTCTACTTTAACACCAAAAAATTATATGACAATCAAATACCCGATTGGATAGGAACTTATCTTAAGGAAAAGAAAATTCAAATCAGTCCCGATGCTGTTCAATTACTAGCAGAGTATCTTGGAACGGATTTGGGTAAAATAGCTTCAGAGCTGAATAAAATTTTGATAAATTCTGAAGGCATTAAAAACATAACAGTTAAAGAAGTTGAAGAGAATATTGGCATCAGTAGGGAGTATAATTTGTTTGAGTTGACAAAGGCAATGTCTCAAAATAATCAAACCAAAATATTAAGGATTGTAAAATATTTTGGAGACAATCAAAAAGCGGCGCCTTTTCCTCTTTTGACGGCTACGCTATATGGATTTTTTAATAAGCTGTTTTTATTGCACTCTAGCAGAACATCAAACGATGCGGAGTTGGTTAGCATTTTAGGTATTAATAAATTTTTTATTAGAGAATATAAAAATGCAGCACGTCATTACAACTTAGCAAAAATCAGACGCAACTTGGGGATTCTTTTGCAGTACGATATGAAATCTAAAGGAGTTGATTCGGGAAACGCAACACATTCAGAATTGATTAAGGAATTGGTTTTTAAATTGATTAGTTGAATTTTAATTAATCTTTCTAAACTTTAATTACCTTTTCTCTTTTTATCAGATTGGAATTTTCATACAAGTTAATAAAATAAATCCCACTTGGCACTTCATTTAAAGATATAGTATTGAATTTATTTTTTATTTTTTGACCACTTATAATCAGGTTGCCTTTTAAATCGTAAACATCTATTGTTAATTCAATATCATCTAATTTTACATAGGGAATATCTATGTTTATAAAGTCATTGACGGGATTGGGATAAAGTTTAATTTGCGATTTATCAATTTCGTTTATCGTTATTATATCACTGATTGGTATTTTTAGCAAATAAATAGGGTTGGGTCCAGCCTCCTCAAAACAGCAATAGGAGGGACCATCAAAATCATCATAAATAGTACCTGTTATAATAACATCATTGTTGGATGTTATGGTAATCGAATTCCCATATACCCTTCTCTCCGTTTCAAATTCTACTGTTCTGATTACCTCACCCGATTCATTTAGTAAGTGTATAATTTGTAAAAAATTAGCATTTTCCAATGCTAGTGTATAGTTTTCAAAAGGTATTAAGTCCACAAATTTTTCAAAATACTCTTTGTAAAAAACAAGGTTTCCATCTTTATCAATTTTTCTAATATCTGAGTTATGATCATAATTAGAAATATTTTTTTCAATTAATAAATAAACATCATTGTTTTTGTCATAAATCATAAGGTTAAAAAAACTCAGACTATCTTTTCGCCAAAATATTTCACCTGTCAAATTTCTACACTCTAGGCTATAACCAAAACTGTAATCATTCAGATCATAAGCTTGTTCACTTGCTCCCCCAATTACTATTCGTTCATTCTCGCAATGATAAAAAATTTCTACAGGGTTTATAATTCTAGGAATTATTTTGGTTTCTTCCAACTCTTTAGTGACTGAGTTAATTTTATCAATAAACAAAGCCTGATCTTTATTAAACCAATGTCTGAAAGTATATATGTAATCCTTACATAAAGAACTGTGTACTAATCCTAAGATACCACAATAAGCAGTATCTCGATGAGGATAATGGGTTGAATCAACAGCAATAATCCTATCCTCATGTAATTTCAATTCATATAAACCTAGATCATAGGACAGGGCATTTACACCCATAAACGGATGATGGCACTCTTCAAAACCTATATAAAAATTAAATGGGATGAAAAGGCTATTTTCTTTAGCTAAAATTTGCTCATACCCTCCCTTAAAAATTGGTAGTAATTGCATTTGATAAACTTCATTGTTTTTATCAAAAAGATATGTACTAGGTCCATAATTAAAAAAACCATCAAATGGAATACCTGTACTTCCCTCAACAAAATTATGTTCTGTACCTAGCACAATTAAATTACCATTAGCTATCTCAAAAGTTCTGATTCCAACCAAAGAGGTATCTTGTTTTTCTATGTAAATCCACTCTGCATTTTGAGCATTTAAAGCACAAAATGAAATCCAGAAGATAACAATCAATCTAAATTTTGACATAGCAAAGTTGTGAAAATTTTAAAATACAGAGAGTATAGCAAGAACTATACTCTTTGTACTAATTTAGTTTTAATATTTTATAATTTCCTTGTGCGACTTAATACATTGATCGCTTTTGGTTTGAACTGTATTACACCAAATAAATGATTCGTTAAGGCTGGAGGATATTGAACATCAGATATAATAGGTGGTCCTTCATATGATGGATGACCAGAAAAGTTTTCATACCCATTAATAAAAGTCCCAGATGCAATTACATCATTAGGCATTGTGGGAAATAAATTAGAGGGCAAGCCATTGTTATCCTTTGTAAAAAGGACTTTAATAGGTACATCTGATTCAATTACAGTTTCCCAAATATCACAGGCAAAATTTACTGCCCCTTTCATATTGTTTGGAAAAGAGCTATGAAAAGTTCTTAAAATTGAACTTGTATTTGTTTTTCCAACTTCAGGGGGTACGTAGTAAGGATTATATTCATCACTCGCATAACAGTAAGAACTCATATTTACTGTACTTGTATATTGCGCACCAATTTGTGCATTTATTTTTGTTTGCATAAAGAAGCAAAAAAGAATTAGGCAAAATGTTTTTTTCATATAATTTTAATTTATAAGATATAACCTTTTGCGGACAAACGCAAACATTTAACTTATTAAAATCGCACAAAATAATTCAATATCAATTTATGAGTCCACTCCAGAAAAATAAAAAATCAAAAATGTTTTTTTTAACGATCTTTCCATTTTGTGAAAATCATCTCTTTTTGGAGTAAACTCATTTATCTGAAATCAGAAGCAGCCTAAAAAATTCAACTTATTATTTAAACGTTACTTATTTGATTATTTTTGCTTTAAAACTTAAAACAATTTATATGCTAGAAAATTACGAAACAATAATTTGGGATTGGAATGGAACACTTTTAAACGACATTGATCTATGTGTAGATATTTCAAATATCGCTTTGAAAAGGCAAGGCATTCAAGCCTTAGATATTCTTTCTTATAAAAATGCTTTTGGTTTCCCGATCACGCAATACTATGAAAGAATTGGACTTGATTTAGAAAAAGAGTCAATGGAGTTTTTAACCAAAAATTTCATTGCTGAATATGGTTCTAAAATAAGAGATTGCAATTTACATCTAAATGCAAAAAAAGTTTTACAAAACTTGAAACAAAAGGAAAAAAGTCAATTCATTTTGACAGCAGCCCACAAAGAAGATGTTTTGGTTTTACTTGATCATTTTGAGATAAAAAACTACTTCAAAGAAATTGAAGGATTGGACAATCACCGTGCGGAGAGCAAAGTAGACAAGGGTATTTCATTGATGAAAAACAATAATATTTCCCCTTACAAAACAGTGCTTATTGGAGATACTGACCACGACTACGATGTAGCGTGCGAAATGGGGATAGATTGCATTTTAATCTCAAACGGTCACCAGTCTAAAGAACGACTAATTAATGCGATCGAAGAGGAAGAATTTGTACTAGATCATATTGGACAATTGCTCGGAGATACATTTAACCTCTAAAAGAGCAAACACATCACCGAACAATTATTTATTTTCTAAGTTGCCTTGTTTGAAACATACTTATACTTGCCATTGCATTTAGGGCAAGACAATTGATCACCATCTTTTTTCAATCTGATACCAGTTACATGCGTTTCAACAAATTGTTGCACAAAAGCTTTCTTATGCAACTTGTCATGATTAATGTTTGATTTTGTTTGATCAATAGCAAATTCTTTTATTTGATCATCATATACTTGTCTACCCCAACAACTTGGGCAAGCTCCTGCATCCAGCAATTCTTCCTCTGTAAGTTCTACTTTTTTATTCTTACCAAACAATCTATCGAAAAGTCCCATTTTATATAATTTTAAACATTAATGCAAAATCTAAAAGTAGTATAATTTTGAAATAATATTAGTCATTGCGAAAACAAATTCGCAAAATGTAGAATTTTGAATCTATCACGAACTACACGACAACATCGAACAACCCACTTTGTGCCTCGCCCACTCTGGTCTTTTTGCAAACCACTTTTCATTTTCCACTTGCTCCAAATAAGGCTGTTTCAATAATTGGTACAACTCTTCGATTATAGAATAGTCTCCTTTGTCTGCCGCATCAATCGCCAATTGCGCCATATAATTTCGTAGTACATACTTTGGATTGACATCATCCATTACAATTTTACGCTCTTGGTCTAATTGCGTTTCATTCTTCAAGCGTTTTAGATACTTTGCAATCCAAACATTCCAATTATGTAAGGCATCACCTGTTAATTCTTCTGGCTTGTAAAAAGCTTTTTTCGTTTTTTCTATAAAATTTTCAGCAGTTTCATTTTTCGCAATATTCGATAGCAACCTAAAAAACATCGTCATATCCGTTTCTGTCAACTGTAAGGTTTCTTCTAAAGATTCAAACAGTGCTAAGTCCTCTTTTTCCTTCAATTGCAAACCCAACTTTGCCCTTGCCATTTCGGTTTTAGCCTCTACAAACTCAATCTTGTAACGTTCTAACGCTTCCTCTAAGGGTTTTACATCTTCGACAATTAAAAACAAGGCATTGGCAAGCTGGTACAGATTCCAAAGTGCGACGGAGGGTTGATTGCCAAAACGGTACCTCCGTTGCCCGCTATCCGTTGTATTGGGCGTCCAGTCGTTCTCGTAACCTTCTAGCCATCCATAAGGTCCATAATCAATGGTAAGACCCAAAATCGACATATTGTCTGTATTCATAACTCCGTGAACAAAACCCACACGCTGCCAATCAATGACCATTTCTAAAGTATTGTCCAAAACAGCATTGAAAAATTGAATGTAACATTCTTTCGTTCCTCCATTAATTTCAGGAAAAAAATGTTTAATGGTGTAGTCCGTCAATTTTTGCAGATTCACTTTATCATTTCTACTAGCAAATATTTGAAAATTTCCGAACCGTATAAATGAAGGGGCAACCCGACAGACAATGGCACCCTTTTCATAAGCAGGATTCCCGTTATACATTACATCTCTTAAAACCTGATCACCTGAAAGGCTAAGAGAAAGGGAGCGAGTTGTCGGTACACCCAAATGAAACATTGCCTCACTACACAAATGCTCTCTTATGGATGAACGCAGCACCGCCAAGCCATCCGCAGAACGGGAATAAGGCGTTTCACCAGCACCTTTTAATTGCAGTGCCCAACGTTTATCATTGTGTACTACTTCTGTCAAATTGATTGCTCTCCCGTCGCCCAACTGCCCTGCCCAATTCCCAAACTGATGACCGCCGTAGCACATGGAAAAAGGCTCTGATCCTTCCAAAACTTTCGCACCTGTAAACACTTTTAAAAAGTCTTCTGAATTAACATCTTCTTTACTAATTCCCAATGCATCTGCCATTTCAATTGATACATGCAGCAGCTCAGGATTTCCCGGAATCTTTGGAGTTACATAAGAATAACAAGCTTCCAAAACTTGTCTGCGGGTATTGTTTTTGTTTTTATCTGCTGGTAACTCCTTGTTAAAAGTATCGTTTGTATTGAGTTTCATTTTGCTCCTTTTTTCTTTTAATTTTATACGAAAATTAATCAAGTTTGTATACAATAGGCATAATGGCACCTTTGGTGCCATTATGCCTTATTCTTCAAAGTGTATTTAATAAAATGGGTAATCTTATTTCACGTCTTTCAGATATTCAATTGCCTTATCAGCATCCAAATGGAAATCATTGAATACGACTTTATCATTCTGATCAATAAAAATAAACCACGGCGTTCCGCCTGTTCTATAATGATACATAGTACTTGATCTGCATTGCCAACGTCATGACCAAATGGTATCTCAAGATCATATTTTTTTTGCGTCTCCAACAACTTTTCTTTTGTATTGGTATGCACTCCTTCAAAAACGGTTTGCAAAGCAAAAAACACCACCTTATCATTGTCTTTTAATGCTTCACACATTTTTTTCAAAGCGGGCAAGCCTCTGCTGTGGCAACCTGGGCACCAAGATTGAAATCCATACAAAACTTTAAATTTACCTTTATGATCTGCCAGTTTAACGGCTTCCATTTCCTTTCCATTTGCATCTATCCATTCAATATCATTTGCAAGCTCAGGCGCTTGTTGTCCTTCTATTCCATACTTTCTGTCTTGACCTGTCATTTCATTCAATTTTAATTGATTAAAAATATTTTGACCGACCGTTGGTCCTAAAGAAATGCCCATACCAATCGTTACTAGAATTATCAGTAGAACATTAATCTTTTTAAAATTTTTCATAAAACAATTTATTGATTAATCATTTATTTTCTCACTCTCTCCCTTTTCACAATGTAAAATTAGCTTAAAAATCAAAGTGAATGTTAATTCATTTTTCCTTGAAATTTGTAAATAATTCCCATAAGTAAGTGGTAAGATCAAATTAAAACAAATTTCACAAAAATACTGATTATCAAAACTTTGAATTATATTTTGATGTTTATTAAATTGGTCTTATCACTTACATTTATCCAAAAAATGGAGGCAAGAAGTAATTATAGACGAAACAGATTATTGACAATATTGCTTTATAAGTGCTCTACTAGTTGAATATTATTTCCACAGGTATCTTTAAGGACAGCAACTTTTACCGGCCCCATTTCTTTTGGTTCCATACTGAATTCGACACCCAATTTAGTCAGTCGATCATACTCTTCTTGAACATTGTCAACATCAAACTGAGTGTAAGGTATTCCAGCATCAAGTAATGCTTTTTGATAAACTTTAGCTGGTTCAAAATGATTGGGAGCCGGCTCCAGTAAAATTTCTGGTCCATTAGGAACATCTTTAGAAACTACAGTCAACCACCTGTTGCCTTCACCTAAAGGAATGTCATGCTTTTTTACAAAACCCAATTTTTCAGTGTAAAATTTCAAAGCTACTTCTTGGTCTAATACGGGTATACCAATAATTGTTACTCTCATCTGCTTATTGTTATGGTTAAAATTCGCAATATAAAGAATCAGAATTAATTTCTCCTATCCAAAACCGTCATACGCTCTAAAAGAGAGGAAAAATAGTCAGATTTTTTTTAAAACAATGGGTTGAACTTTACATCTAATATTTTTGTATTTTAAATGAAATGTCTTCAGACAGATCTCATTTTTGTTAAATGATTCAGTTTTGCAGGCAGTTTTTCTTTTAAAAATCTCAGAAATTAACAAGTTTAAAAAAATGCCCCATGAACCAAAACAATCTTTTACCACCTTTTAATGAAGTTTGGGTATTTCAAGACCCGAAAGGAACTGAAAAAAAATTTAAAGCTCTTATGCCTTTGGCAAAAGAAAATGATCTTGCCTATTATGCAGAATTGATTGCGCATTTAGGTCGTAGTATTAGTTTACAAAAAAGGTATGACGATGCCCATAAGGCACTTGATCTTGCAATTCCAATTTTAACTGATGATATGAATAAAGCCAATATCCAGTATAATCTGGAGCGAGGGCGTGTCTATTATTGGCAAAAAAACGAATCAAAGGCTTCACATTATTTTCAAAAAGCAATGGAACTTGCTACTAAGCATGGGGAAGATTTTCTGGCAATTGATATTGCCCACATGATTGCAATAGTACCTCAAAAAGATGAAGATCAAATTCCCCTGCATAAAAAAGCTTTGGATTTAGCTACAAATTCTTCTTGTCCAAAAGCTAAAAAATGGTTAGCAACTCTTAACAATAATATTGCGCAATCTTATCAAGAAATAAAACAACACGAGTTAGCTTTACATCATTTCAAAAAAGCTTTGGAACTTAGAATGCAGAATGAGCAACCTAGTTTTTATGCAAAATGGGCAGTTGCTCGTACCTATCGTTTCCTCAATGATCCTAAAAAAGGGCTTGAAATTTTAATGCAATTGTATAATGAGCCACAAAACGGCTCAATTGGTCATGTTTTTCTTGAACAAGCAGAATGTGAATTGTTGCTTGGCAAAAACTCAGAATCAAAAGTCAACTTTCGCAAAGCTTACAACTATTTTAATGATTTTAAACATGATCAATCTAAAAATTCTTGGTATAAGCCTGATGAGTTGGAAATGAAGAGAATTGCAGAATTAATGGAATAATCAATTGTTTTTGCTAATTTATATAGCTACAAATTTTAATTCAATCAGCTTTATTATTGAAAAATAAATATGAAGGTGTACTTTTATATAGCAAACTTGTTTGGAATTGAGGATTTTAAAATATCTACAAGTATGAAAAAGCTAATTCACTTTTTATTGTTTTTTGTTATTCTATTAATAAATATTGATCTTATGAGTCAAAATCGTCTTACAGGAAAACCATTTGCTACTCGAAGTGAAGTGATCGCCAACAATGGAATAGCTGCCACTTCTCAGCCTTTGTGTACTCAGGTAGCGATTGATATTTTGAAGAAAGGAGGAAATCAGGCTATCATGTGGATGAAAAAAACAAGGTATATTATGGAGCTTCTGAGTCAAGAAAAGATGGGCAGGCGATTGGGTTTTAGTCTTACCACTTACTTAAGAAAAGATTGAATATTCCGATGTGCTTCTAAACATTCCTTAAACAGTTTGGGCATATTGAAAAATCCATGAATAACATTTGGAAATTCTTTAAAAACCACTTGATTACCTTCTTCTTTAAGTCTTATTGCATATGCTTCTCCCTCATCTTTTAAAGGATCATAAGCTGCTGTACAAACAAATGCAGGAGGAAGATTTGATAAATCAGCAGTTAGTAAAGGAGACATTAATGGGTTGAGAACATCTTCTTTTTTGTTAATGTATTGATCCCGGTACCAATGCATTCGAGGGAGCGACAAAAAATATCCAGAACCAAATTTATCAATAGAAGGATGATTAAGTCGTGCGTCAACAGTTGGATAAATCAGGACCTGATTTTTAATTGCAGGACCTCTGTTGTCTCTTGCCAAAATACTTACAATTGTAGCAAGGTTGCCACCGGCACTATCTCCCATCACAGTTAACTGATCTGTATTTGCACCTAGTTTGAGAGCATTTTCAGCAGCCCAAACAGTGGCATCGTAACAATCCTGATGCGGAATCGGAAATTTATATTCAGGAGCCAAACGATAGTCAACTGAAATCACAATAGCCTGATTATCTCTACACAATCTGCGACAAATCAAATCGTGTGATTCGATGGTGCGAACTACAAATCCACCGCCATGAAAATAGACTATCAGGGGTAGGTTTTTTTCTTGTGAGGGATGGTATATTCGTACTCGATTTTTTTTCCCATCTCGCATTTCAATTTGCTCATCCTTTATAGCAGCCAGTTTAATAGGACTATAATCCACCAACTTGAGCATTCGCGGCAGCGTTTTTGCATTTTCTTCTCTAATTTTGGCAGGAGAAACCGACAAGTCATCTTTGCTAAAGACATTTAAATACCAAAGTAATAAGCGCAGTTTTATTGTCATGTTGATTAAGTGAAGCTCATTAATAATTACCCAGCAATTTTTCTACAACCTTTGTTGCTTGAAGACCGTCTTCAAAGGTTACCAATCTACTTTTTTTACCATCCACCGCTTCATAAAAAGCTTAATACCTAAACCTAATTTTCGCATAATATTCCTTTCGTTTACACTCCTAATCCATTTACCAAAAACAAACGCCGTAACAAACAAATACTAGTCAATAAATTTTGTTGTTCTCATTTTCACTCTTGTTTTAAACTTTTAACAAATTCCAATGAGACTTCCGCTATTGATGCAATTTGATCATCAGTTAGATTTCCTAATTTGAATAAATTGATTACAACAGTCTTTTTTTCATTTATAGACCTTTCTTCTGCTTCTTTTTCAACTTCTTTTATTTTATTTTCTGCATCTTTTCTTTTCCTTTCAGCATCTTTTATTATTTCTTCTGCATTTTTTATTTTTTCTTCTGCTTTTAAATTTGATTCAAATTCTATAGTCACTGCAATACTGGCTCGATCAGATAATACCTCTACGAATCTTTGATAGTCCTGCTTTTCTTCTTTTGACATATTACCAACTTGAAGTACTTCATTCGCTTCTTTTAAACCCTTTGCTGAAAACTCTTTTTTTATTTCACTATTCTTTAAAAAATATACCCATTCATCTAAACTATCTTTAGCAATATCATCAAATTTATTTACCTTGATTAAATGGATTTCTGGATAGATTTCTTCTATCTTTTCTTTTTTAAAAAACTTCTTCTGAGAGGCTGTTAAGCCTAATATCTCATTGGTGTGAATTCCAATAAAACTTGTACGACCTCGATAAACATAATCATTTCCATGACCCAACTCAAAGTAAACTATATTTACTGATATTATTCGTTTAACTTTTGAGTAAGATTCGCCTAATCTTATATGCTCACTTATCGCTTTGGATATACCATACAAGATTCGCAAAAAATAATCTATGGCGTAGGTATTTTGAATCTCAATTATTATCAACTCACCTTTCTTGTCTTTTACTAGGACATCTACACGATTAAACTTATCATCTTCTGTTTCTTGATTACTCTCACTTTCCAATACTTCAACTATTACAATATCGTCTTTCAATAATTCACTCAAAAAACCTTCCAATATCCCAAAGTTTGCCTTTTGTTTTAGTACTCGTTTTATTGCCCAATCGAAACGGATATGTGATTTTGCTTTCATTTTTGCTTATTTATTACTAAAAATACAAAAAGACTATCATTTTGACAGTCTTTTTAGATTTTTCAGTGTTTTCCCAATTTGATGCTAACACTAAACTATTGCAATATTTTCAAATACTTTTTCTACTGCAATTTTATCTTTTTTGAGTTGTTCAACCAATTCAGTTAAACTGTCAAATTTCTCTTCAGACCTTATACGTTTATACAGTTCTAATTTCACTTTTTCACCATAAATATCATCATTGAAATCAAATAAATTCACCTCAATTGTTTTATGTTCTCCATCATCTATCGTTGGACGAATGCCAATATTTAACATTCCATTTACCAGCTTTCCTTTAATATGAGATTTCACAGCATAAACACCATTTTGAGCAACCAGTTTGTCTTCTTCTTGTACTTGAATGTTAGCAGTTGGAAATCCTATCTCACTTCCTCTTTGATGTCCTTTCACGACAATCCCTTCAATGGTAAAACAATGCCCCAATAATTCATTTGCAATTTTAATATTCCCAGAGACAACAGCCTCTCGTATTTTTGTTGAGCTGATTGAAATATCTTCTAAAACTTGCTTGCTTATTTTTTCAACATTAAAGTCCAATATTTTTGACTTGGATAAAAGTAAAGACAAATCACCAGCTCTATTTTTACCAAATCTATGATCATAACCAATGACTACTGTATGAGGTTTGAAATTGGAATACAAAAAGTTCTGTACATAATCTTCAGGGCTTTGTTCTGAAAAAGCCCTAGTAAAAGGCACCACAACAACATTATCAACATTGTACTTCGCTAAAAATTCTAGTTTTTCTGTTAAGGGAGAAATAAGTTTAACCCGATTATTGTTCACAACAGAACGAGGATGCGGATGAAAAGTGATAATCACACTTTCGCCACCAATTTTTTTAGCAATATAGTTGATTCGTTTTATCAACATCTGATGCCCACGATGTACACCATCGTAAGTTCCAATTGTGAGAACTGCATTTTTAAATTTTGGCAATTCTTGAATATTTCTAAATACTTGCATTTTGCCGTTTTAAGTTATATAAGGCATCAGCAAATTCATTTATATCCATTGCATTTTCAACTGAATGCTCCCCTATTTTCAATCTTTCCAATCTGGTCAAATACGCACCATTGTTTAATTTTTTACCTAGGTCATTGGCAAGAGCACGTACATATGTTCCCTTTCTGCATTTCACTTCAAATTCAACCAAAGGCATTTCAACGGATTTAATATCAAAAGAAAACACCTCCACTTCTCGTCTTTTTATATCAACTTTTTCTCCACTTCTAGCTTTCTTGAACAATCTTTTTCCATCCACTTTAACAGCTGAAAAAATCGGCACCTCCTGTTCATACACCCCTGTTAAAGCACTTGCAGCCTCATGAATTGCGCTTTCTAGTATATCACTTGTGTCAAATACCTGATCCTCTTCCATTTCAGCATCCAAACAAGGCGTTGTGGCTCCCAACTTCAATTGTCCCGAATAAGTCTTGTCTTGCCCCTGAAAGGTGTCAATAAGCTTTGTTTTTCTACCTGTGGCAATAATCAACAAACCTGTAGCAAGTGGATCAAGTGTTCCAGCGTGTCCAACTTTTATTTTTTTTCCAAACAATGCTTTAATTGCCTGACGCAGCTTATTTACAACATCAAAGGAGGTCCAAGTTATTGGTTTATTAAAGAATAATATTTCCCCCTCATAAAAATCCAGTTGCTTGATTTTCTCAATATATTCAGATTGTGTCATCATGGTAAGCGAAGATAAGCACTTTAAGTACGTGAACAAAAGTAATCAAGTATTCAAAAATCATCTTTTTCCGATTTACAGCATCAAAAAAGTATTACTTAGTCCTGCTATGCAAGGCTTTTTATCTTTGTAAATCAATAAAATATCTATTTTAAATTACCTGATTACTTATGTCCTAATACTTAAAAAATTGTAAACTAAATTTCTTTTCCTAAAAAGCTTCCAATTGATTGATGAGCATTGGATTATTTTAGATAGACGGAAATATGGAAAAAAGACGCAAAAAGGTAAAACTGACAAACTGTAGGACCAATTGTAAAACCAGTAACTCTATTTATTTACAGAAATTATTTCATTAAAAATTCTAATTTTCTTCAATATGATTAGTTCTTAAGAAATTTTTCTAAGACGTAGTAGTAGCGTTAGAGATAGCTGTAAAGTAGTTACCTACTTTGATATAGTCGTATATCAAAATACAAAAAAAGCCCCACAACTTGCGTTGTGGGGCTTTTATAATTTTTGTTTTATCTAATCGAAAGATTAGTTTTTAACAAATCTTTCTACAACAGTAGTAGTTCCATTAGAGATGGTTACAAAGTAGTTACCTACTGCATATGGTGTAGTATCAATGGTGATGTTGTTAGAACCTTTTATAGCATTGTAGTTTTCTTGGTCTAATATTTTACCAGCAATATCAACTACTCTTACAACTACAGTTTCATTCGAATTAGAACCAAAATCAACATTAACCATATCTACAGTTGGTACTGGATATACATTGTTGATTATCAATCCTGTAATTCTATTAACAGAAATTGTTTTTGTGAAAATTCTAATATTTCCTTCAATATCCACTTCTTTCAATCTGTAGTAGTGCACACCAGTTTTGGTGTTGGTATGTAAGTAGCTATAATCTCGCGATACGTTGCTATTTCCAGCAGCACCGACAGTTCCAACCTTAGCAAAATCAACTCCATTTCTAGAGTGTTCAACTATGAAAAACTTAGCATTTGATTCAGTTGCTGTCACCCAATTAATTTCGTTACCAAGCTCGATAACAGAAGCATTGAATCTTGCTAACTCAACATCTGTTACGGTGCAATCAACAACTGACCAACTTACAGTAAAACTACAAGCTGGTTGTTCAACTAATGAAACAGTAAAAGAAAAACTTGTACCAGCCTCAAATGGACCAAATGAGGCAGCGGGTCCTGCTAAGGGACCATAAGATTCACCAGTTAAATCGTTAGTAATTAAATATCCTCCAAAACCAAGAGTTTGGCTATTAAAAACTAACTGGACCTGATACATGGGATCGTATATATTGGGGCTACAAATAACATTATAATCGAAATTAAAATCTGCACATTCATTTGGTATTACAGAAATTTCACAAAATTCTGATACTTCAATGCTATTATCATAATCTGCTAAGGTAACAAGTTCTGATATGCAACCATTAGATAAAGCAGCAGCAACTGTAGCAGCACTTTCATCTGGATAAGAAACTATATAATAGCAGTAATCACCTGCCAAGTTATCAGCATCAAAACTTCCGTCTATTGAAGTACCTTCGATGAAACAATTCTCAGAAGCCAAAACATATAATGACGCTACTGGAGAAACTGGGACTTCTAAAATACAACCTGATGAACTCTGACAGGTAACATTAACTTGTGCATAAATGCTCTGGTACAAGAAAAACACCATTGCAATTGTAAAGCTTAATTTTAAAAACTTTGTAAATTTACTCATACTTTAGGGGTTTTAAATTCGTAAATTCTTAAGCGCACTAAATTTTACATTTTGAAACTTAATCCTAAAATGTCATCAATCAACTGTTAAATATATAAACTAATTTCAACATAGTTGACTATTACGATTTATAAACACAGTAAGCGCATCAATTTAACTAATTGCATTTATTTAAATATAAAAAACCCGTAGCACCTACCATACCAACTTTGGCAAAATCAACACCATTTCTTGAATGCTCAACAATGAAAAACTTAGCATTTGATATAGAATTTTTAAAACTGAATTTGTGCGACATTAAATGTTTAATTTCGTATAAGTATACAAGAAAGTCAGAAAAGCATAAAATAAAAAAGCCCCACAACTTTGTTGTGGGACTTTTTATAATTTTTGTTTT
Source organism: Bacteroidota bacterium (assembly GCA_020627525.1). Classification (GTDB taxonomy): domain Bacteria; phylum Bacteroidota; class Bacteroidia; order Chitinophagales; family UBA2359; genus JAHDGP01. The sequence continues at coordinate 1,336 of JAHDGP010000023.1, read as the reverse complement.
ATCTAATCGAAAGGATTAGTTTTTAACAAATCTTTCTACAACTGTAGAAGTACCATTAGAGATAGATATGAAATAGTTACCCACTCCATATGGTCTAGCATCAATAGTGAGGTTGTTGGCACCTTTTACAGCATTGTATTCTTCTTGGTCTAATATTTTACCAGTAATATCAACGACTCTTACAACGACTGTTTCGTCCGTTTCAGAACCGAAATCAACATTAACAAGATCTACAGTTGGGACAGGATAGACATTGTTGATTGTTAAACCCACAACTCTATTTACAGATATTACTTCAGTAAATATTCTGATATTCCCTTCTGTATCAATTTCTTTCAATCTATAATAATGAATCCCTGCATTTGTATTTGTATGTAAATAACTATAGTCACGAGACACATTGCTGTTTCCAGCTGCAGCAATCGTACCAACCTGAGCAAAATCGACACCATTTCTAGAATGCTCTACAACAAAGAATTTAGCATTTGATTCTGTCGCGGTGATCCAGTTTATTTCATTACCGTTTTCAATTGCAGAGGCATTGAATCTCGCTAATTCAATATCTACAGTATAACAATCAACAATGGACGCGCTTGCTGTGAACGAACAAATCGGATTGTTGGTTATTGAAACTGTAAAAGAAAAACCAGTTCCATTCTCAAATGGACCAAAAGAAGCAGTAGGTCCTCCTGTGGGTCCATACGATTCACCTGTTAAATCATTGGTAATCATATATCCACCACCACCAGATACTCCTTGAAAAATCAAAAGAATTTGATATGACCCGCTTGAGCTACAAATAGTTTCATGATACAACTGAAAATCATCACAATCAGAAGGTGCTATTGAGATATTACAAAATTCTTCAACATCAACATCGGCATCGTTGTTTGCTAAGTCAACTAAATCATTGATACAAGAAGTCGCTAAAGCTTCCGAAATTGCAAAAGTACTTTCATCTGAAAAAGATACGGCATAATAGCAATAATCACCCACTAAACCATTATTGGGGAAAGTATTATCAGAAGAGATTCCTACAATATCACAGTCTTCAGAGGCAATGACATAAAGGGAAGCTCCTGGATAACTTGGAACTTCCAAAATAACGCATCCCGATCCGCTAAGACAGGGCGTAAAGTCAATTTGGGCATTTACACAATTAGATAAAAAAGTTAAAGTCGCTATTACAAAGCCTAATTTTAAAAATTTTGTAAAGTTATTCATACATAGAAAGGGTTTTACTTTATTTAAATCAAGAAACCAAAAAATCTGCATTTCGAGATTCAATTCCATAGTGTTAGAAAATAATAAAATAAATATATGTATAATTAATGAG